>JAZFRP010000124.1:0-4762 GCA_036445715.1 Candidatus Humimicrobiaceae bacterium
TATTCGTATCTTTGATCGCTGTTTTCTGTAAGCTTTAGAAATTCTTCATACGGCACTTTTTTGGGGCTGTCATAATTAAAAGCTTCACTGCCTTCACCTATTCGATCTACATAATTTATCTTTGGCTTCTTCTCTCCCTCTTTCAAATAAGCACAAAGCTTTGCAGTCTTTCTCCCATTACTGGTGATTACCACATCTTCTTTCATGCACTCCCTGAGATACTTACCAAGATTGTTTTTTAGGTCTGTTGAATTTACGATCATATCCTCTCCATAAATAGATTAGCTGAATTAGCCATATTAGCTAATATCATTATACACTACCCCCCTGTAAAATGAAGGCATTTTTGGATTGTTAGCAGGATTATTTATTGATTTTTGATCTTTAAGCAGGTTTCTATCAGATATTCCGATAATCATTTCTGCTTGATTATTACCGGGCTTCTGGCAGCCTTTTTGTAGGCGAGTTTTTCAAGAGTCAGCTCTTCTTTTACGAAATCCCTGGCAATACTTTTAAGATCCAGTCTCAGCAAAGGATAGTGTTCATCATTTTTCTTAAGGTAAAAACCATTATTTATAAGGAACTTAAATGATATTAGCGGGCTGTTTTCAAATTCATCTTCCTCTATGTCGTCATTCAGCCTTTTTGCAATCGTCTCTATAGAGTTAACTTTCTTTTTTAACAGATCCTTCTCTAGCTCTATGAGCAGCCTCTTTTCAATCCCCAGTTCTTTCAGTGCAGGCTTTACATATATACATCCCAGAAAAATACTTTTTGGATCAGGTGGGAATACTTTGAAGGATCTCAATTTAGGAAAAAGATTGTAATTTCCAGCAAAAAGGATGCCGACACATCTTCTTTCCTTAAAGGCTCCCTTTACTATTCCCCCATTATTTTGAAAAACAAACAGTTTTTTCCGGGAAGTCTTCCAGTAGTTCTTATTGAACAACTTACTTTGAAGTAAGTCCTTTACTCCGGAAATGCTTTTTATGTTTGAAATATCCTCTAGAAAGCTTCTGCCATTATAGTCAAACCAGTAATCACACTCAATACATTTAATATCCAGTTTTTCAATTTTACCAGCAAAAAGATCCCTGATGTTCACTTTTGTGCTCATAATTTAAAAAAACCTTCCCCCGGTTTATTTTCCTGACTAATTATAGCACTTAAAAATATTGTTTAAACTTATAAATCCCTTTTGAAGTTTTGGCTGATTTAATATATATTTATAACTTAATATTTGAGCAGATACTTAATTTTTAATATATTTATTTCGATTAGTCATATATTTTATTATAAGCAGTACCCATGAGCAAAAAGATTACATTTGATTATTGGAAACACCTCTATTCGGGCAGGATGGCAGGTATGGTCTCGTCTGAGATAAGGGACCTGCTTTCATTATCCGCCCGTCCAGACATCATATCTTTTGCCGGCGGGCTTCCTGAGGTAAGGGCGCTTAATCACCAAAAGCTTGAAAGATATATTAAGAGGACACTTAGGACCGATGCAGAAATAAGTCTCCAGTACGGTGATTCAACCGGTTACTATCCTTTAAGGACCAGGCTCATCGACGTTATGGCTCTGGAAGGTGTATTAGCAGATGAAGAGGATATTATAATAACCGCCGGAGGACAGCAGGCACTTGATCTTCTTGCCAAGACTTTTATCGATCCTGGGGATACGATCATCACTGAGGCACCCAGCTATACAGGGGCGCTTAATGCTTTTAAGGCTTATGAAGCCAATATAATAGGGATCCCTATCGATAAGGACGGTATAATTGTCTCAGAAGTAGAGAAGAAACTAGATGAATTATCGAAACAAAAGACCAGGGTAAAGTTTATATATGTAGTACCCAGTTTTTCTAACCCATCAGGGACCACTATAAGCTTTAAAAGGAGAAAGGATCTTCTGGGTCTGGCCAAAAAACATAATACTATAATAATAGAAGATAATCCCTATGGGATGTTAAGGTATGAAGGAAAAGCAATCCCGACTATTAAGGAGCTTGACAGTAAAGGAGATAATAGAAATGTCATATATATAAGCACTTTGTCCAAATTATTTGCTCCCGGATTCAGGATAGGCTGGATAGTGGCTCCCCACCTTGTACTGGAAAAGCTAACACTTGGAGTTCAGTCAGCTGTACTTTGCAATAGCACATTTTCCCAGAGGATAGCTTATGAATATTTTTCAGATCCTTCATGGAAAAATAATATAACTGAGTTCATAAAGATCTATAAAAATAGAAGGGACACAATGTTTACGGCCCTCGAAGAAAACCTTTCAGGTATAGGTACCTGGTCAAAACCAAAAGGTGGATTTTTTATCTGGTTAAAGATACCAGATTTCCTTAATACTAAGGAGATCCTGGCCGATGCTGTCAGAAATAAAGTTGCTTTTGTCCCTGGAACAGGTTTTTATGCTGATGGTAGGGGGAAGGACTCTGCACGGATTGCGTTTTGTACTGAAAGCAGGGAAAATATTGAAAAAGGAATTAAGATACTGGCAAAAATAATCAAGGATAAGATTAGATTATATAAGAGCTTTAAATAGATCAACAATTTATCTAAAGAGTGGTTAAAATGAAAAAAAGAAGTATCGCAGTTTTGATGGGGGGAAGATCTCTTGAGAGGGAGATATCAATAAAGAGCGGGCAGAGAGTGTCCAATGCTTTGAGGAAACTGGGGCATCATGTCATAAAGTTGGATGTAGACCAGTCTATTGTAGAAAACCTGACTTCTGAAAAAATAGACCTTGCCTATATAGCGCTACATGGAAAAGATGGTGAGGACGGGACCATCCAGGAGATCCTTGAAGTCCTGGGAATACCTTATACCGGTCCAGGAGTTTATCCTAATGTGCTTAGCTTTGATAAGATAATCTCAAAACAGATATTTGAAAGCCTGGGGATACCTACCCCTCCGTTTTATTTTCTGAATGCCAGTTCTTTCAGGGAATTGGGAGCCTCAAAACTATTACCCCATATAGTAAAAAAGATCGGTCTGCCGCTTGTTGTTAAACCTTCCGCACAAGGGTCCGCTTTAGGTATCAGGCTGGTTGAAAGCGAGGATGAACTTACGGATGCAATTATCTCTTCTCTTGGATATAGCAAGAAGGTCATCCTTGAAAGATTTATTTCTGGTATTGAACTTGCTGTAAGTATCATAGGAAAGGAAGAAGCAGAGATCTTGCCTGTTGTAGAAATAGTCCCCGTGAATAATTTTTTTGATTTTGAATCAAGATCAAAAGTAGGAGAGACTGAATATTTTGTACCAGCAAGGATCCCCGAAAAAGAATTAAGGAAAGTAAAGAAAATAGCCCTTAATGTACATAAAGCATTAAAATGCACAAAACTTTCAAGGGTTGATATTATTCTTGGTGAAAAAGACCGGGAACCTTATGTCCTTGAACTAAATACTTCACCGGGAATGACTGATACCAGCTTGCTTCCAATGGCAGCCGGGGAGGCCGGGATGTCATTTAATGATCTAGTGGAACGGATCATAAATATGTCTCTTAAATAAATAATATTTGACTGCTGTTGGACCCCGATAACATAAAATTATTTGAAAAACATTATGTGTGTTTTGAGATAGATATCAGGATTTCTGGGACCGGTTTTTTGCTTTGACAACCTCAGTTTGCTTTGCTAATATTTGCTCTGTGTCCCTGTAGCTCAGATGGATAGAGCACAGGATTCCTAATCCTGGTGCCGGCAGTTCGAATCTGCCCAGGGACACCAGCACAATCACACAAAAGCATAAATTAATATCTCTCTTTATCTATTCATATAACAAATGTTATAATTACTCCTAATTCAATTGGATTTGTAGGGTATTATTAAATCTTAAGTCAAGAGGGGTCAAAAGTGAAAGCAAAAAGAGTCCTTTATATATTAATAGCCATCCTGATCTTCTCTTTTCTGCTATACGGCTGCAAGCAGACAGATGCTTCAGAGTCTGAGGAGACATTAAAAGAGACAGAAGAGAAAATCCAAGACCAAAGTGAGGATAACACAGAGGAAGCAGACGAAGAGCCAGAAGAAATACAGATAGAGTACTACCCCGAATGTGAAGTTAGCTTTGATGAGGGCAATGTGTTTGAGATAAGCCAGGAAGGACTAGACCAGGGATACCCCCACTTTACCTTTGCATATCCTGACGGCTGGGAGATAGCAGAAGAACTCCATTATGATATTGGTTACCTGGTATTTTTTAACACCCCCTCCTTTATCGAACTGGAAGTAGAGAATATCGAGCTCTGGGAGCAGCCCCTTATTGATGAGAGGATAATAATACTAAACGAGGAGTGGTCCTCAATGCTGCCCAGTGAGGTAGTGGAACACTGGTATAGCTATGAGGCATTTAATTCTCCCGGTATAGAAATACTTCAGTATGACAATATAGATGAAGAAATATTTTTGGTCATATGGCAAGAACATGGCAATAATACATGGTGGGTCCAGTACAGGTTCACCCAAATAGAAGGATATTCCTTTGTACATGCAGTATCTGCAATAGACTACTGCTATGACCCCTGGAGTGATCTTTTAATAAATACCACAATTGAAGAGCGGCTGGTAATTGAAGAGGCAACAGTAGCAGAGCATGTAGAAGAGACTAGTGAGGGACCCAAGGCTACTCTTCCTACAATAGGGCTTACCATAATAGAGGGACCCATATCAGAAGATGGAATATGCTACTACAGGGTGCAGGCAAATACCGGAGGGTCTCCTTCCCCTAATATTACCTTTAAC
>JAZFRP010000125.1:0-3667 GCA_036445715.1 Candidatus Humimicrobiaceae bacterium
TCAATAAGATCTACATCACTATAGTTTATCGGGCTGCTTTTTTTTATATCATTTTTAAGGACTGCTCCCTCGCTGAGTCCGATCGGGAGCAAACCCTGTTTCTCTGCAATATCATATTCCTCTATTAAACCATACACTGTATATCCACCTATCCGGTCTATCCTGTCTCCGGCCTTAAGGTCTTTCTTGGCAATTGTCACAACTTCTGAAACAAGTCTTCCCTCAGGTATCATTGTGGGCTCATTATAGAAATAAACCCGGGCAATTGATATCGGGGTTTCCATGCTTGTCAGGTGATAGGGTCTATAAAGTAAGTAATTTGGACCCTCCCCCATTAGCAGATACTTTAACTCTTCTACAAGTATTTTATTTTTTGTGGTGTAGACAAGGAAAACCCCTGGAGCAAGATCCCCTATTACAAATTCCACGACACCATTATTATCAAGTATGCCGCCCTGTTTTTTCAGTTTCAGGACATCAAGGAGTCCCCCTATATCTGCCTTTACAGCATGCATTCCCCGGCAATCCGGTTTAAGCCCGGTTGCATTTGAGAGGCATGCCATTTCCACCATTGATTTAGTTCCATCTACGAAAGAAGTCATCATATAAGGATTGGAACCTTTTTCACGGGCATAATCTGCAAGAGTAGCCGGGTTAGCTTCACGGTCAAGAGGATTGTTTTTCCCTTTACCGGCTGCTATTACTTCCATCCCCAGAGAATCGATAAAGTCAAAGAGTTCTTTAGCCGCCGGAGGCTCGTCCCCTGCTGATAATGTATAAATGACTCCATTTTTTTCTGCAATATCCCTTAAGATAGGTCCGATAGTCACATCCATCTCTACATTGAGGGTAACAAGGTGTTTTTTCGAAGCTGTTATCGTATTTAATGCAATATATGCGCCTGTCTCAGGATTTCCAGTTGCATCTACCACTATATCGATCTGGTCAATATCAAATAAAACGGAAAGACTGTCTGAATATATGAGTTTTTTATCAGAAACGCCTTTTTTGATCAGGTCGCCTGACTTCTTGCTGAAAATATCTTTGGCAAGCTTTATGCCGGATATATCCAGGGATCCTTTTCTGGCATTATTTTTAGAATCGATGAAGACATAATCATCCCGGGAGATACCCAGCTCAGATAGAGTCTTTTTTGTCTTTTCTATATCAAGATCTGCAAGAGCCAGGACTTCCATGCCCCTGAGTTCCCTTATCTGGGAAAGCAGACCCTTGCCCATCTGCCCCAGGCCCGCAAGTCCTACTTTTATATTTTTACCCTCCCGGGCAATATCTTTTAATCTTTGATTAAGACCAAGCATAAGTGTTTACTCTAAATCCTCAAATTTTAAAGATCTCATCATCCGGTTAAGTATTTCCTGAGCATAATCCATATAATCAAGGCCTGACGACCTCATAAACAGGTACAGCATACCATCATTTTTTAAAAAGTTAAAAGTGATGCACCATGCCTTATCGCCTTCCTCATTATTCCTATACTCTACTTCAAATACTTCAATATCCCCGACCATTTTATGATCATCTGTTCTTTCGATCCCGTTTTCACCTTCAGGTACCACCTCTTCATCAAGGAGCCTGTCAGCAAAATCAATATAGTCATCTTCTTCGGGGGAATACTTTTCTCCCAGCGCCCAGATATTTACAATTATTTTTTTTCCGGTTTCTCCCGGTGTAAACCTTACCTTTAGCCCGGATTCAATCTCTTCCTCAATAAAGGACCAATCATTAGGAGTATCGACTTCAAGCTGATGATCACTATTTATGTATTTTAATCCATCACTGAATAGGTCTATTGAAAATTCTTCAGGAATAATATCAAAATAATACTCGCCCACGATCTCGTCTTCATAGAATAATTCAACTTTGTATATATCAACCGGAAACGCTTTTCCGCCTTCATTTATCAATCTGATGAATATATAACCTGGAGTATAAAGACTCTCTTCCACTCTAAAACTTTTTTCTTCTAAAAATTCATCTTCGCCCTTATACCATTTTATACTAAACTGGTCGCCTCCTAATGTGTAATTTATTTTTATTGCGGTAAATATTGTATCTTCCTGTAAAAACTCTTTACTCTCCTCTACGGGGTTCCCCTGCTCATCTATGTCTTTTGAAAAACTGACCTCAAGTATCTCAACTGAAGGTCTGTTTATTTTGAATCCACCTGTTGTCTTAAGCTCACCATTATGGTAAAAGCTGACTGAATAATCACCGGGTTCCGCAATTATATTACCATTGCCATTGGGAGCTAATTTATAGGAGATAAACCCCTCTATATAGCCGGTAGTCTCTGCAGAATAAATATTTGTTGAATCAGCTATCACCTCACCGGTATCAAGGTTTTTCCAGGTAAACCTCCACTTGTCTTCAGCTCTTACTCCTGAGACTTCCACTGCGGCAAATATCTGGTCGACTTCAATATCAAAATTGTCACTTTGATTTTCAGGTTCAAAAGTGTCATTATTAATTTCCCTGGATATTATAAGGTTGCCAAATGCCTGTTCAGGGGCACATGATATTATCTGGGACGATAAGACAATGCAGCATATTATTGCTGCAATAATAAATATATTCTTTACTTTCATCAATGATCCCTTACCCGATTTTTTGATATCAAGCCGGCTGCCCCTCATTTGGGACAATACAGATCATATTCATGCCCTCATCTCCAGCAATAAATTGGTGGAGTTCACCTTTCGGTACAAGAAGGAATGAATCTTTTTTTATAGGTATTTCCTGACCGTCTTTAAATACATGGCCATTGCCTGAAACAATGAAAACTTCATGCTCCCACTCATGCGTATGTTTGGGAGTATGACCATTAGGGTCGATCTCGAATAACCTCATAGCAAAATTCGGTGCTCCGTCTTTTGCAGTTATCATCGGATAGAACTTTATCCCTGATACTTCTCCTCCATCCATAATATCCGGACTTACCTCAGTTTTATTTTTGATCTTCATAATTGCTCTCTTCTTGTTTGAAAATTATGATAGATTATACCTGAAATATAGAAATTAGAAAGTAAATAAACTTATGGGACTGACCGGTATATTTTCTCCCTGATCACCAGAATTAAATAGGGCCCCCTGTTCCTGCTTGGAACCAGAGGGCCCTATAATCATATAGACCTGATCCAGTCTTTTACTGGTTCAATATATTCTGGAAAAATGCATTTTTCTCTGCTTCATTATAGCCAACTGCACTTGATTTTCCGAACCATTGCGGCCATGAATTAAATGTAGTTACCATTATATCTTCCCTGTTCATTGAAAGAAGTACAGGAAGTATCTCTGCTGCCTGGGCCATTGAGATATTAGTAAATATGAATTGTCCGAGTGTCCCCATAAAGGAACCAAGGTTTCCGGAATTTACCATTCCTTTCTTTTGAAGGAGAAGTTCGGCTATCATCATGCCAGATTGTTTTTCCCTGGCATAAGCTCCTCCGCCATAAAGCGTCCTGCCTTTTCTTGCACGCGTAAGCGCCAGGGCCTGTGTGCCATTTATGTGATGGACTCCGGGACCAAAATAAGCTCCGGAAAAACCGTCAGCAATATTTTCCTCAACTGTAACAGTTACTCCGCCCATCCAGTTAATAAGCGGCGGGAAACCATCAAAGTCCGTTATCGCATAAAAATCTATCTTACC
>JAZFRP010000126.1:0-3509 GCA_036445715.1 Candidatus Humimicrobiaceae bacterium
AAGAATGCAAATGAGCTCGAAGAACTCCCTGATCCAGTACCGGCAGATATTCCTTCAAGTGCTTCTTTTGAGAATTACCTTATCATATATGATAAAGGCGAAGAAAACAGTAAGAATAACCTCGAACAGATAGAGAAAGTTCTTTATTATATTAAGAAGGACTATATTACCAGGGATATCTCGGAATTAAGTGTAACGGACCTGGAAATCTATGACGGTATCATATTTACTTTTGAGCGTCTTGACTTTTTGGATGATCTTGACTCTTATCTTGACTATGTGGAAAATGGGGGCTCCCTCTTATTCATGGTCAGGCCTGTCATCGATGAAAGTTTTCGGGAGATCAGCAGGGTCCTGGGGATAAAAGAATATACAGATATCAATGATGCTGTTACAGGAATAAAAACTATTGACCCCCTGCTTATTGGAGTCAATGGAATTGAGTATGATATTGATTCAATTATGAATTCATCCATAGATCTCACCCTTGAGGCTGGCAGTAATATCAGACTCTATCTCACTTCTACCGGCAATATTCCTCTGCTGTGGCAAAAAGAGTATGGAAGTGGAAGATTTATCATTTTTAATGGAACAATCTTAAATGATAAGGATAGCAGGGGTCTCTTGTGTGCAGTTCTTAGCCTTACAAAGGATAGCTTTGTTTATCCTATAGCTAATATAAAAATGCTTCACATTGATGATTTTCCAGCCCCCGTCCCCCAGGGTACCAATGCTGCTATAATGGATGAATTTAACCGCACAATACCTCAATTTTACCGTGATATCTGGTGGTCCGATATGATAAAACTGGCAAAAAAATATAATTTAAAGTATAGCGGATTTGTGGTTCAAAACTACGGAAATGACACTGAACCTCCCTTCCCCGGATCCGGAAAGCTGGATGAAGAAAATCTGCTAATATACACAAAAGAGATCTTTAACCTTGGAGGAGAGATAGGCCTCCACGGATACAATCATCAGTCCCTGGCCCCCGAAGGATATATCAAGCAGGACCTCGGATATGCTACCTGGGAAAATCAGGAATATATGGAGAAATCGATCAGGGAGATCCTTTCTTTTGTCAATGGTTTTTTCCCTCAATATAAGCTGAGGGCCTATGTGCCACCTTCGAATATATTAAGTGAGATGGGCAGAGATGCAATTATTACAGCAAATAAAGAACTTGAGATAATAGCAGGTGTCTATCTTGATAATATTGAAGGAGATGTCTACTCTCAGGAATTTGAAATAGCCGAAGACGGCATCATCGAATTTCCCCGCATCAGTTCAGGTTATCTTTATGATCAGGGACATATGTGGTCAATATATAATTCCCTTAATCTTTATGGCATATTTTCTTATTTCATTCATCCTGATGATATCCTGGACTCTGGCCGGAGTGGCGGAAAGAGCTGGTCAGTGCTTTTAAAGGAATTTGAATCAATTCTCAGCGAGGTCAATGATGGGTTTAACTGGTTAAACAGCTATACCATTTCAGAGGGAGCAAGAGAACTTAGAAAGTATCTTGAATGCAAGCCATATATAGAATATTCAACTGACAGGATAAATATATATTGTGATTATTTCAGGCCTGACATCTACTTTATTTTAAAAACCCAACAAAATATCATTAGCTCGGAGAATATAGAGTATGAGCTTATCGGGGATGGCTCATACCTCCTTGTACTGAAAGAACCCAAAGGAACCCTTGAGCTGGGAGGTGAATGACATAGATGAAGATATGCATGCTTTTTGAAGGAAGTTATCCTCATGTAACAGGCGGAGTCTCAACCTGGGCACAAATACTTATAAAAAATATAAGCCATCATAAATTCTTTCTCTATACCATATCAGCTGAGAGCAGCTTTCAGGGAAAGTTCAAATATGAACTTCCTGATAATATTATTTCAGTCCAGGAAATATTTTTGGACAAGATACTTGAAGGTAAGGGAAATTATGGAAAAAGATTCCACCTGCCAGTAAGGACCAGGGAGAGCCTGAGATCATTGATAACCGGAAATGATATTGATTGGGAACCAATACTTGAGATGATCAAAAGAAAGACTATAAAAAATTCCCTGGATTTTTTCATGAGTATGGATTTTTTTGATATTTTAAGAGATGCATATACTGAAAAATATTCCAAAGTGCCTTTTACTGATTTTTTCTGGACTATCAGATCGATGTTTCTTCCACTCTTTTTTTTAATGCAGCAACCGGTTCCGGAAGCTGATCTTTATCATAGTGCCTCTAATGGATATACGGGCTTTGTAGGGGTATTGGCAAAATATATCTATGGGAAACCTTTTATCCTGACAGAGCATGGCATTTATTCCAGGGAGAGAGAAGAGGAGATAATCAAGTCCGGATGGGTAAGCGGCCAGTTTAAAGACCTCTGGATAAATTTCTTTAAAAATATTTCCAAAATGGTATACCAGCATGCTGATGGCGTATATACATTATTTGAAAAAAATAAGGAGATAGAGATAGAGCTTGGCTGCCCGGAGGAAAAAATAAAAATAATCCCAAATGGTATATATATAGAAGATTACCAAAAAACCTATAACCATAAAGATGATAAAACATTTAATATAGGATCGATTACAAGGATTGCTCCAATAAAGGATATAAAAACTATGATCCAGAGCTTTAATATTGTAAAAAGAAAATTAGGAAATATCAAATTATACATAATGGGACCAACTGATGATAATAAAGAATATTTTAATGAATGTGTCCAGCTTGTAGAAAGATTGAAGCTTGAAAAAGACATATTATTTACGGGCAGGGTAAATATAGGTGAATATATAGGAAAAATGGATACCCTGATACTTACAAGCATCAGCGAGGGCCAGCCTTTCGTTATACTTGAGGGAATGGCTGCCGGAAAACCATTTATTTCTACAGATGTCGGTGCCTGCAGGGAATTGATCTATGGGTATAATGATAAATTCGGGAAAGCAGGAATAATTGCTCCCATGATGAATCCCAGTCTAATAGCTAATGCAATAATAAAATTATATCATGATGGAGAAATGCGGGAAAAGATGGGAAAAAATGGAGAAAAAAGGGTGAAACAATACTATACAGCAGAGAAGTGCATTGAAGGTTATAGAAAATTATATGATAGCTTTTCGGAGTGATTAATATATGGCCGGAATAGGATTCGAACTAAAAAAACTATTTAAGGAAAAGGGGCTCTTCAGCAATATCAGGGCATACCTTTATTCTATTCTTGTGTCCCTGGGACCTTTTATATTATGTACCCTCATGATCGTGGCAATTCAACTTCTCCTGGTCTTTATGGATGTCCCAGTAGGACAAAAGGAATTATTTATTGCCACTGTTATCTACGCTTTTATATTTGCACAGATTTTCACGAGTGGTTTCACAATGATCGTGACCCGTTTCGTATCTGATATGCTCTACAGCAAGAAGCTTGACCGTATTCTCCCTTCACTTTACGGCATAATGATCATAGTAGTGATATTGTCTGCAATTCCTGCAAT
>JAZFRP010000127.1:0-6558 GCA_036445715.1 Candidatus Humimicrobiaceae bacterium
CCTATAAAGTCTTAGAACACAAAAATAAGACAAAGACTGTAAAAGGATATAAAGGTGCCCAGGATATAGATAATGAGACCCTTCTGACACTAAACTGCGACATACTTATACCTGCAGCGCTTGAAAACCAGATAACTAAATCCAATGCAACAAACGTAAAGGCAGAGATAATAGCAGAAGCTGCAAATGCACCTATTACCCCAAAGGCAGAAAAGATACTAATAGATAATGATATCTTTGTAATACCCGACACCCTGTGTAATGCAGGAGGGGTAACAGTATCATACTTTGAGTGGGTACAGGGCAATCTCTCCTATTTCTGGAGTGAGAGGGAAGTAAAGCTAAAGCTCCGGGATATTATGGAGAAGGCCTTCTATGAAGTATATAAAGTATCAGAGGCAAGAAAAGTTGATATGAGGACAGCTGCTGGTCTTCTTGCAGTTGAAAGAGTAGCACAGGCTATTAAGCTTAGAGGGATATATCCGTAGAAAAAATAAGGATAGTATTATCAAATCTTAGGAAGCAAGGGGCCGGGTTTACCGGATATAATACATAATGGCCGTGCACAATAAAATGTTTTGAGCCTGCCAATATATTATCCGGACTTGGCCTTTTGATTGCTTAGCATCTCAGCAATAGTTATACCGCCCAATGTTTTATTAAATTGTCTTGTTGCTTCCTCCCAGACATCTCTAGCGGCACAAGTTTTTGAACGGTAGCAAATATCGGGACTATCAACACATTCAGAAAAAGCAATAGGTCCCTCAACTGCATTAATAACTTCGGATAGTTTGATCTTATCAGGAGTTCTTGAGAGGAAATAACCTCCGTGGGAGCCTCTTGTTGATTTGATAAGACCGGCAATTTTTAGAGGTATTATCAATTGTCCCAGATATTTAAGCGATATATCCTGGACCCTACTGATATCCTTTAACAACACAGGTCCTTCGCCAAAATGCAGGGCCAGTTCCATCATAAGTCTTGTGCTGTATCTTCCTCTTGTTGATAGCTTCATTTCATTTCCTTAATTTTATAGATAAAAGTTAATACATTTTAATACTAGTATTCTAATAGAAATAATAATTTTTGTAAATTATTTGATATTTTTCCATGAGACAGGACCAAATTCCCGGACAGGTTCCCAATATTCTATACGCTGATAATAATTTCTGTTAAAATATTGAATTGTCCTTTTAATTTTTTAAAAAGATTATTATTTCTATTATCACTGGGGGACCTGATGTCCAGGATCTGGCTGGATGTATTTTTAGGAAATATAGGCAGGTATATAGTTGATTTTATAATCAACTATTATTATTTCATAATTCCTCCCATTATTATATATGGGATATTTCTCACGATATCTTCTTATAATCTTAAAAGGATAGAAAAAAGTGTAAATTATGAGATAGCGAGACAGGCCAGGATCATCAGGGCGAAATACCCTGAAATAAATTATACAGGGCTGGTTGGCAGGATAAGGATCGATTGGGACAAGATGATGGACTTAAGATCATTTTTCCCCTATATCTCCCAGGAGTCTGACCTGTGGGTATCAAAAACAACCCGCGAAAATATAAGGGATATCATAATGCATAATGATGCCAAGATAAGGCTGGTACTGGAAAGAAACGATATCCATCTAATAGGCGAAAGACCAGGCGTAAGGAAGAATCTCTATACTGAGTTTATTCATCGTGTAACGCGAAGAGATTGACGGCGGTTTAAAATCAATACTACATTCTATGATCATCCTTATTACTATACAAATAAGTTAAGTATGGGCTTGACTATCTGGAGCAGTATCCAGAAAAATATATTCGAGCTTGCACCCATACTGGATATGCTGGCATAATCTCCCACAAGGTTAAGGTCGTATTTTAAGAAGTAATTAGTAAAGAGTTCACCCATATCAGTGGTGATCCACAAAACAAGCGGGATTATAACTGCGGCTGATATAAAACTCCTGAAAAAATCACCCCTTGAAAGAATTATTGCCCATATGATGAGGAATGGGATAATGACCAGATCGGCACTGGGCAATACTCTATTGCCAGGAAGAAGAGTTGAAAGATACACTGTCAGTGGGATTATTATAACAGAAAGACCTATTACTGATGGATGGCCGACAAGTATCATAGAGTCAAGTCCAATATAAATAGTCCTTCTGGTTATTTTCCTCCTGATAAGACTGCGGAAGTCATCAACAGCGGGAACAATGCCTTTCATAAGAAGATTTACAGCCCTGGGAAGCAGGGTCATTATAACAGCCAGCTGGAGACCGCTTGAAAGTGCATATAAAATATTCGAACCTAATTCCAGGGATAATGTCCTGTAATGAGTAATAATACCGACAATAAAACCCAAAATGAAGCCCAGCACGAGAGGTTCTGAAAATATTCCAAGCTTATATTGTATTTCCTCATAAAAAATATGGACTCTTTTTATACCAGGGATCTTATTAAGGATTATATTTATTAGATGAGAGAAGGGAGCCCAGCATATTATATTTGCCCTGGGGTTTGATATCCCTCTTAATCCATAATATGCTTCTATATGATGTGCGTATATATCTGAAAGTACAAAAGTGATCGCAGCAACTATTACTGATATTAGTATGCTTATCCATTCTATTTCAGTTATTGTAAAAATTATTGAACCCACCAGGAGAAAGCTCCAATAGCCCCAAAGATCCATATTAATAGTGCGGGTAAATCGTAAAAAGAGCATAAGCATGTTTAATATAAATATTGATATGATTATGTATAGCAGGATGTGCGAATTAAACGCAACCGCCTCAGTTATAAGCCATCCTGTATCAATAACCTCATATTCTTTCAATGAATTAATAATGATCGTATTTGTAAGCGGCTCAAAGAAGTTTACAAAGATAGTCATCAAGATGCTTAAACTAATAAAACCAAGTAATGTAAAAAGGCTGTTTTTTAAATTCCTCAATATATTTCTTGTTGAAAAGAATCCGATGATCAAAAAAAGGCACGGTATTATTATTACCGGTCCGATATCTATCAGGTATTTAATGATCTTGTAAGTAGTTGACATGCATCCTGCCTGTTTCCAGATTCATATATCTTAAGTAATATATCAGAATTTTTAATTTTATTTAACAGCTTATGATAAAATTCTGCCTTCCCATTTTTTAGCAAAAGTAAAAAAACTATATTCACCGGTAAAATTCGCCTATCCGGAGATCCCATTTCAGTAAAATCTAGAGGTTTTTTGATTATCGCTATTGCCATCCCCTCGATGATCACCTTATCAGGATCAGTATGAGGGATAGCTATCTTTATTTCCCCGGTATCCAGTCCGGTAGGAAATTTCTTTTCCCTTCTTATAAGGCTTTCAAAAAAATCAGTCTCTACACAGCCCTTTTTTTCAAGTTCTGTACTCATCAGCCTTAATAGCACCTCAATGCTTCCAGCTTCAGGATCTAAAAAAATAAGGTCCTTATCAATATGCACTAAAACTCCGTATTGTGATTAATATTGTTTTAATATAAATATTTTTTTAAGTTTTTAATGAGGATATATTATACTATCAATCAGGATTGTTAATAATATGAATATAATACCCCTCTCCAGGATGAGAAGAAAGAAAAAGATGTGTGATCCAGAAAATAGAATAGATGGAGATATTACAAAGAACCTGGATGGTAATAAAAAAACCCTGGACCGGGTATGTGCAGATTTTTTTAAGGTATTAATAAATAGTGACCTTAGGGACATTGCACTAAAATCAGGAGCAACTTTTCTTGGATCTCAAAGACTCGGTCTTCTGTTTTTCGGAAGGGATGTAGTAGTAGATCCTGGGACCAGAAGTATCTACTACAAGGAAGGATCTTCCGGAGGGAAACTTGAGAGCTCAAAGAAACTTGATATATTTTCATGTGCAGTGATACTTCATTATCTCATACAGGCAGACGGTACGAAGATCAGCGGAGAATGGATATCATACAGGGAACTTCCTGATGGGATGTTTTACTTCAGGACCATTCCCGGAGTCCTTGAGCCTGTGCGCCAGAAGTATAAAAATTCTGCCGGGGAGCTGATAAAAAAAATTGAAGGATTTGGAGGGCGGAAGAGCAGTGATTTTAAAAATGGAGCAATAATATATCCTTTTGTAAATTTCCCGGTCCTTGTGTTAATGGATGAAGAGAGTGAAGAGTTTGAGGCAAGCCTGAGAGTCCTTTTTGACAGTAATGGGAACCATTATATCAAGACAGATATTGTGAAGATGATAGTAGTGTACCTTGCAAGAATCCTGGCTCACTGAGAGTACAGATAGTAATCATCAAAGATCTCTAACTTCATATCCTTCTTAGTAATTTGAAAATTACTCAAAAGATATGCTTGAAAAACTAGTGTTTTAATATATAATAGAATAGGAATTTGTTCAAACTATGCACATTTGTGCAGTACTTATTAATAAAGGCCTTTTGTATGAGTGAATTAGAGAGAAAACGATTTCTGGCAAAGATAGCAAGTCTCTATTACCTTGAGGGACTTACACAACAGAATATTGCAAACAAACTAAATATCTCAAGAACCAAAGTCTCAAGGTATCTTACCCGGGCCAGAAAGGAAGGTATCGCGGAGATAAAAATAAATTATCCTGTTAAAGATTTTTCAAGCCTTGAGTACCAGATAGAAAAAAAGTACAGGATAAGTGAATGTATAATTGCAGGTACATTTGAAAGCAGTGAGGCTACTATTGAAGCAATGAGCGGAAGCCTTAATAATCTACTGTCCCGGATCCTAAAGGATGGAAGCCATATAGGAATAGGATGGGGCAGGTCACTGCGTGAGATGTCAAAGTATATAAATGTCATGGAAAAAAGTGATATAAAAGTGATCCCGATGATAGGGGGACTCGGAAAGACCGGGACAGGGGTACATACGAATTCTGTTGCAAAGAATATTGCTGACCGCATGAACGGGATCAGCTATATGATCCATTCTCCTGCTGTACTGGATAATAGGGAGGCAAAGGAGATAGTCGAGAAGGATAGTAATGTGAGTGAGATAATGGAAATGTCTTCAAAGATCGATACAGCAATAATCGGGATAAGCGATCTCGGTATGGATTCTACCCTTATAAAGACCGATAGTTTTACATCAGAAGATTATAAATATCTTGAAAGCCTGGGTGTTGTAGGAGATGTAAACCTGATATTTATTGATGAGAACGGTAATCATGTGCCCAATAAGATAGATGACAGGATTGTCCGTGTACCGCTAGAGGGACTTAAAAAAATAGCCCATGTGATCGGAGTAGCTTTTGGAAAGAGAAAATTAAAAGTCCTCCTGGGAGCACTCAGGAGTCAGATAATAAATGTATTATTTACTGATGAAGAAACAGCAATCGAGATAATAAAGGCAGGATGATGACAAAGACAAAAATTAAAAAAGAGAGTAAAGAATATCTTGAAATTGATGGTCATAGGATCAAAGACAGGTTCAAGGAACTGGATGATGACACAAAGATAGAAATACTTAAGAAAATGTACGAGATCAGGCATTTTGAGTTCCAGACAGAGCAGTTCATAATAAGGGGGATGATCCATGGCACATGCCACCTCTATATAGGGGAAGAAGCTACTGCAGTAGGGGCAATATATGCAACCGGAAGCAAGGATTATATCACATCGACCCATAGGGGGCATGGACACTGTATTGCAAAAGGGGCCGACCTTAACCTCATGATGGCGGAACTTCAGGGAAGGAAAACAGGCTATTCTAAAGGTAAGGGAGGATCTATGCATATTGCTGACCTTGAGACTGGAAACCTCGGAGCAAATGGTATTGTCGGAGGGAGCATTGGGATAGCAACGGGAGCGGGACTTACCTGCAAGATGAAGAAAAACGGCAAAATGGTGATATGCTTTTTTGGAGACGGAGCCACAAACCGCGGAATATTCCATGGTTCAATAAATATGGCCTCCATATGGGATCTTCCTGTTATCTATTTATGTGAGAATAATGTATACGGCATGTCCACTCCTGTAAAAGAAGCTTTTAATATAACCAAAATATCAGACAGGAAAGTTGCCTATGGTATAGATGGACTTACAATCGACGGAAACAATGTTATCGAAGTATTTAATGTAATATCCCATTACAGGGATGAGTGCCTTGAAGGTAAGGGGCCGGTACTGGTGGAGGCCCTTACATATAGGTGGAGAGGGCACTCTAAAAGTGATGCCCAGATATACAGGACAAAAGAAGAAGTAAGGGGCTGGATGGATGGTGACCCAATAATAAGGTATGGGAAAGAACTGATTAAAAATGGTGTTATGACCAGGAAGCAAATAAATGAGCTTGAAAAACAAGTAATCGAAGAAATCAAGAAAGCTTCGGAATTTGCAATGAATAGTCCCTTTCCGGATATTGCTACAGTTGAAGAAGATGTATATGCCTGAACAATATAAAACTAAAAGATCAAGATTTAAGGATATTAAATATGAGTGATAAAAGAGAGATAACATACCTGGAAGCAATAAGGGAAGCAATGCAGCAAATGATGAGGGAAGATGAGAAT
>JAZFRP010000128.1:0-2990 GCA_036445715.1 Candidatus Humimicrobiaceae bacterium
GGCACACTCAGAGGGTGATATATCTTAGAGATGGGATAATAAGCGGCCAGGAGGATGTAAAAAATCAACTGAATGCTGAAGAACTAATTAAAAATATGCCAAAACTGGAAGATAGAATATGAGAAGATTAACTGAAAATATAAAAATAGCATTTCATTCATTAATCCTTAATAAGACCCGGTCCTTTTTAACAATGCTGGGAATAATAATTGGGGTAGGTGCCGTCGTTGCAATGCTTTCTATCGGTGCAGGAGCACAGCAGTCGATTATAAGAAGTGTAGCGGATATAGGGTCTAATCTGATCATGATAATGCCTGGCGCTCCAGAAGAAGGAGGAATGGGAGGGCCGCCAAGCCCCCAGCAGATGTTTGCTGAAGAAACAGCAGAACTTGGGCCGGATGATGTCAAAGCAATTGACAGGGAATCGACGCTTACTTTAAAAGTGGCTCCTATTATCATGAGTTCGACTATTGTGTCCTATCTCAATAAAAATTCGCAACCGCAGATAGTTGCTTCCACTGAAAATGCACAAGATGTCTATAATCTGAAAGTGGCAGAGGGTAAGTTCTATTCAAGGGGCGATGTCTCAAGCTCTGCAAATGTAGCTGTTATAGGTAAGACTACTGCATCTACACTTTTTGGGAAGATGAATCCTATCGGTAAGATAATAAAGATACAGGGACAGAATTTTAAAGTCATCGGAATTCTTAAATCAAGAGGTTCAGATGCCTTTGGAAATGACCAGGATGATTTTGTATCCATTCCTGTGACTACTGCCCAAAACAAACTGTTTGGGCCAGGTTCCTATACTATGATACTTGCAACAGCCACATCAGAAGAAACGATAGATGCAGCTTCCGATGAAATAAGGGACATTCTTCGGAAAAGCAGGAATATAAGGCCCGGGGAAACAGCTGACTTCCGGGTCCAGAACCAGGACCAGATACTTGATGTTGTAAGCTCTATTACAGATATCTTCACTATAGTCATAGCGGGTATAGCAAGCATATCCCTTCTGGTGGGTGGGATAGGTATTATGAATATAATGCTTGTCTCGGTTACCGAAAGGACCAGGGAGATAGGAATACGAAAAGCTATTGGAGCCAAAAACCGTGATATACTTACCCAGTTCCTGATAGAAAGTATTGTACTCAGTATAATGGGCGGTATTTTCGGGATACTTTTTGCTGTACTTATTTCAGTGATTATTACTAAATTTACGGTACTTGAGACAAGTATAACCGCATTTCCAATAATAATAGCCTTGAGTTTCTCAACAGTAGTTGGACTTTTCTTTGGTATTTATCCTGCCATGAGGGCGGCCAGGCTAAATCCTATAGATGCTCTGAGATATGAATAGGGCCACTGATAATTTAGTAATGTAAGAGGAGATAATCCTTTTTAACCAGATAGAATAATCATGGGATCGATCTAAGATCATGATTATATAAATCCAATAATGACAAAGCCTCCCATTTCTTGATTTTAAGAAAATATGGGAGGCTTTTTTTGATCCCGTTCCGGTATTTAAGAATTATTTTTTCTCTTTATTTGCTCTTCTTCTCCTTCTGGACCTTATTATCAACCATACAACAACAACTATAATTGCTATTATCACCAGTATAGGGCTAGCGGCCAGCAGGAACACTATAATGCTATTAAATACAGTGACTGCACCCCTGAGTCCCCTTTTCAGGGCTTCAAGGAATCCCCATCCGGATGTGTTTGTGATAATAGGTTCAGGTTCATGTATATATACTTCGACAGTCGAGAATGAGACCAGATTGTCAAGGTAATTCATCCTGCCCTTGATGATTTCTATCTGCTCCATGACATAGCTTAGCTCTCTCTGCACTTCGATGCTGTCGCCTACGTCTTTTGATTGGCTCATAAGGTCAAGAAGTATTTCTTCCTGGGCGCTAAGATTTCTTAGTCTGCTCTCAAGATCAGTATATTCCTGGGTTACATCCTGGCCCGAAACAGTGATACTGTCTACCGTACCCATATCCTTGACCAGGTCAAGAACTGAATTATATTTGTCATGAGGAATCCTTATCGTGATACTTCCACTTGTCAACTTACCATCTGTGTCAGAATAACTCTGTGTGTTTGAGACAAAACCACCATTATTATCTGCAAGTCTTGTAAGATCAAAGAGTACTTTTTCAAATTTACCTTCCCCAACTTCGATAGATAGATAAGCAGTCTTTATCACTTTTCGCTCTGCAGTATTAGGCGTATCACTATATTGTGCATCATCGACATATACGCTTTCTTCCTCTGCCGCAAAATCCCCTCCCGACACTTCCATCGCGGGTGCCGCTTCCTGGAGAGCCTCTACCTTTGTCTCTTCAAAATATCCTTCATCGTCATAAGTCTCTGACCGGCTAAAAATTCCGCAGCTGGTAAAAATAAGAGAGGCTACTGCAACTGAAAGGACAGTAAAGAGCAGCAATTTTTTTGATATTCCTTGAACCTTCATTTTTTCTCCTTTTCTTAAAATGGTTAATATAATAATAAAGTTTTTTCCTGTACAGCTCAAATACTTTTTAAAACATTATATCTATTCGAGGGATCAAACAATAAAACCGGGGTTTTCTTAAAAATTTTAATTAAATAAAAAAGACCAGTCATCAGCCTGATCTCTTTTACAAGTTCTATAATTATTTATTATCATCAAAATAATCGATATTTTAAATTTCATCAAGTATAGAGGACTTTATTCTACCATTTCCCTGTCCGGATATATTCATCTATTGAATAGGCCGCCTTCATGCCTGCTCCCATGGCAAGTATCACCGTTGCGGCACCGGTTACTATATCTCCTCCGGCAAATACACCTTTTAAGGAAGTCTTCCCGGTCTCAGTATCTGCAGCAATATTTCCCCTGGAATTTAACTCCAGTCCGGGTATTGTAGAAATCAGGAGCGGGTTAGGACCCTGGCCTATTGCCATTATTACCACATCAATATCTATATTATATTCTGAAC
>JAZFRP010000129.1:0-6639 GCA_036445715.1 Candidatus Humimicrobiaceae bacterium
TGATATAGAGGAAGCCAAAAGAATAGCAGCCGGTATGGGTTATCCTGTTGTTTTAAAAATAGTATCACCAAATATTTTGCATAAAACCGATGTCGGTGGTATAAAAGTAGGAATAGAGGATGAAAAGGAACTTGAAGAAAGCTATGATGATATCCTTTTCAGTGTAAAAAGATATATGCCTGATGCCAATATTTCCGGAATACTTGTCCAGGAGATGGTAAAAGATACAAAAGAGACCATAATAGGAATAAGTGAAGATCCGCAATTCGGTCCGATGATAATGTTCGGGCTTGGCGGTATATATGTCGAAGTCCTAAAGGATGTGTCTTTCAGGATCGCACCGATAAGCGAAAAGATCGCAAGGGAGATGATCGGGGAGATTAAGACGATCAAACTTTTGAAAGGTACAAGAGGAGAGACACCATCAGATATTGAGAGTATTATTGATGTACTTCTCAGGATGTCTCAATTAGTCACAGATTTTCCTGAAATAATGGAAATGGATATAAATCCTTTATTTGTAAAGAAGCATGGGGAAGGTTCCATTGCTGGAGATGCAAGAATAAGAATAGGAGGTTAGATCATGGTTCCGCTATATTTCATATCGAATCAGCCATTTTCGGGTAAAAGTTCTATGTGTGTGGGTGTAAGCAAGATACTGATCGAAAAAGGTCTAAAGGTCGGTTATATGAAACCGGTAGGAACTCTTCCAACGAGAGTCGGCGGGATCACCACTGATGAAGACGCACAATACATATCGAATATCCTGGATTCCAGGGACCAGCTTGAAGACATATGTCCCATAGTCGTGACTCAGCAGTATAGCCGTGAGGGCCTGAAAGACGATAATTTTTCTAAAAATTTTATAGATAGAATAGAAAAATCTTATGAGAATATAAATAAGGACAAGGATATAGTAATACTTGAAGGTGCAAAAAGTGTTGAAGACGGCTATTTTCTTGGTATATCCTCACTTAAGATATGTGAAAAACTTGGTGCGAAAGCCATAATGGTGATCAGGTATAATACCGATATTGTTGACCTGATACTTCATTCAAGGGATGTCCTGGGAAGTTGTTTTGGTGGAGTGATAATTAATTGGGTACCCAGGAGCCAGCGGGAGTATGTCGAAGAGTTGGTACTTCCGTATCTTAAAAAGAAAAAAGTAGATATTTATGGTTATGTGATCTCCGACAAGATCCTTTCATCAGTAAGTGTCAGGGAGATGGCCGACCTTCTCGGCGGACAGATAATATGTGCCGAGGACAAGGCAGATGGACTGGTGGAGACCTTTATGGTAGGGGCAATGGGCCAGGAACAGGCTTTGAAATTTTTCAGGAGAAAAGCAAATAAAGCCGTTATAACCGGTGGAGACCGTGCCGATGTCCAGTTAGCTGCACTTGAGACACAAACAAGATGTCTTGTACTTACAGGTAATTTTCAACCTTCTTCTGTAGTGCTTGGAAGAGCTGAGGAATTGGGGATCCCTATGGTACTGGTAAATTATGACACCCTGACAGCTGTTGAAAAAGCTGGGGAGATAATTGGTCATGTTAGATTTCATGAGGTCAAGAAAATAGATAAGATCGTCGAAGTAGTGAGAGAATATATTGACACTGATAGAATACTTGAACTTTCTAAAAAATAGACAATGTTGACAGGCTCTAAGGTTTTATAAGTGAAAGACAGATCTGATAAATATCCAATAATAGTAGATGCAATGGGCGGTGATTTTGCCCCCCTGGAGATCATCAGGGGAGCTCTCGAGGCAGTCAGTAAAAACTCTGTAGAATTAAGGCTTATTGGTGATGAGAACCGCATCCGTGAGGCAGCATATTCAGAGGGACTTGATATAAGCGATATTGAGATATCTCCCAGCTATCAGGAAGTCAGGATGGATGAATCTCCATCTGATGTCCTCAAAAATAAGAAAGGATCATCGATCTATCTGGGCTCACAGATCGTCGGCCGGGGAAATGGCAGTGCTTTTTTATCCGCAGGAAACACAGGAGCAGTGATGGCATGCTCTCTTTTTAATATAAAAAGGATAAAAGGAGTTTTTAGACCGGCTATAGCTGCTGTAATACCTCTTGCAGATTCCAGGTTTGTCCTCATAGATGCTGGTGCCAATGCTGATTGTAAACCTGTATATCTTGCACAGTTTGCACTTATGGGTAAAGTTTATAGTGAAAATATCCTCGGCGTAAAGGACCCAAAAGTCGGTATCGTCAATATTGGTGAAGAGGAAAAAAAGGGAAGCGAGTTCACTATAGAGGCCCATAAAATATTGAAAGATATAAAAGGGCTCGATTTTGTCGGCAATATAGAAGGAAGAGAGATGTTTGAGGGTGCAGCGGATGTAGTGGTAACAGACGGTTTTACCGGGAATGTCATACTTAAAGTCCTTGAAGGTCTTGCAAAAATGTTTTTTGGAGAAGTCAGGTCGGCCCTGACATCTTCTCCTATTTCAAAAATGGCGGCACTTATCCTGAAAAAACCTCTCAGGGGAATAAAAAATAAGTTTGATTATGAGACCTATGGAGGTGCCCAGCTATTGGGACTTAATGCCCCTGTAATAATATCCCACGGCAGCTCAAAGGCAAAAGCTGTGAGGAATGCTATCAGGGTCGGACAGGAAAGTCTGCAGACTGATATTGTTGAAAAAATAAAAAAAGAAATAAAACTTTATAAATAATTAAAACTTTTATAAAAAAATATAGTCAAAATTGATGAAATAATTATTTTATTAATTATAATAGTAGGAAATTAATAAGCTAAAGGAGAAAAGGTATGGAAAATTTTGACAAACTAAAGGAAATACTTGTAGAGGTTCTGGGTGTGAGTGAAGATGATGTAAAACTTGAAAGTAAGTTTGTGGATGATCTTGGAGCAGATTCACTGGACCTGGTAGAACTTATCATGGCTTTTGAGGATAAATTCGGTATTGAGATAAGCGATGAAGAAGCCGAAAAGATGGTCACCGTTAAAGACGTTCTTGACTATATTTCTGCAAAAGGTTAATTTATTAAAATTTTCCATAATATTTATAGCAAATTATATTTTTCCGGGTGACCGGAAAAGTATTTGAATTTAACAGGCATAACTGTTTCAGGCAGTGAGCCGGCAAATATAGGTGACGGGTTTAAACAGATGAGTGACGAAGAAGGCGTTTTAAGAAAAAAAGTCAGGGATTGGCTTGAAGGACTCGGTATTGAACCGGTAGATCTAAAAATATACATCCAGGCCCTTACACATCGTTCATTTGCCCGCCAGATAAATGTCCAGTCAAGGGGAAATGAACAGCTTGAATTCCTGGGTGACAGTGTTCTCTCCTTTTCAATTACTTCCTACCTTTATAAAAATTACAGCCATTTTGCTGAGGGCAGATTGGCAAAAATAAGGGCAATACTTGTAAACAAGAAGACTCTTTCAATGATCGCACGCAATATAGGCATCAACCAGCAGGTGCTCTTGAGTGAAAATGAGGAATCCTGCGAGGGACGGGAAAAGGATTCGATCCTTGCAGACGCAACAGAAGCTTTAATAGGGGCGATCTATATCGATGGTGGGATAAAGTTAGCAGTAGGCTGGATACTTGAAAGATATGAAGTACGTATCGAGAATATGGTAAATGCTCCAGAGATATCTGACTATAAAACACATTTACAGGAAGCCGTCCAGGCGGATTACGCCAAGCTCGCCAAGTATAAGGTGGAAAAATCTGTGGGCCCGGACCATGAAAGGACTTTTTACTCTGCGGTCACGCTTGACGGCAGGATAATCGGCCGGGGCAAAGGCGGAAGCAAAAAAGAATCCGAACAGGATGCAGCAAAGAATTCACTTAAATTGCTCTATAATATGGATTTGTAAACAAATATCAGTTTATCGGTTATGTGCTAATATGATTTTCCGGGTCATTTAATACTCATCATAGGAGAAAACTTAGTTTGTATCTTAAGAATATAACTCTCCGGGGCTTTAAATCTTTTGGGAACAGAAGCATACTCAATTTTGAACAAGGTACCAGTGTTATTGTAGGTCCCAATGGTAGCGGGAAAAGTAATGTTGCTGATGGTATTTCGTGGGTGCTTGGTGAACAGAGCCCTAAATCACTCAGGGGAAACACCATGGGTGATATCATCTTCAGGAGCAAAAAAGAGGAGATGGCTATTGCGGAGGTATCCCTCCTTTTTGATAATACAGACAAAATGTTTGATGTAGAATTCCAGGATGTAAAGATCACCAGGCGGGTGTATGCGGAAGGTGGAAGCGAGTACTTCATAAATTCATCTCCCTGCAGGCTAATGGATATACAGGAATTGCTTTCTGATACTGGTATCGGTAAAGGTCTCCATGTGATCATAAACCAGGGTCAGGTAAACGAAATAGCGCTTCTGAAACCGATAGAGCGGAAGATGATAATCGATGAAGCCCTGGGAATTTCAAAACATAAGAACAGGCGGAAAAAATCCATATCAAAACTGGAAAAGGTAAAGGATGATATTGAACGCCTGGATGACCTGCTGGAAGAGATCAAAAGGACAATGGATCCGCTGGAAATAGAGGCAAAGAGGGCAAGAGAATATTCAACTGTGGCAAATGAGCTCAAAAGTGAGGAAATATCACTATTTCTTACAAATCTCGGCCGTCTTAATACTATATGGGAAAGCCAGGAAGAGACATACAGGAAAGTAAAAAAGGAGCATAAGACTACCAGTGACAGGATAATCGAAGTCGAAAGGCAGAAGAGCAAGCTTATAAATTCCATTGGTTCAAAACAGGCAGGCTATGAATCATGGAAAGCAAAGATTGAAACTTTCAATGCCGGAAGGACCCGGCTCTCAAATATTACCGCACTTATAGACAGTAAGAAAAATGTGTTTTCAACCCTTTTTAATATGTTTGACCTGGAGTTTAAGAATGGATCCATACCAAAAGATTCAGCTGTTGATAAAGCACTGGAAAAAGAAAAAGAGATAATGGATCTTTCTTTTCTTGGAAAGATCACAAAGAAAATGGAATCCATAGATGAGCAGTTCAAGATCTTTTTGAACAGGGTGAAGGATGCTGTAGGCAAAAATATTATAGCGAAAGAGCTGGAAAATGAAGGCAGGGTACTCTCTGATGAGATAACAAAAGTCCTGGGTGAGATAAGGGAGGGAAATATTGCACGGGAATCCTCCAAAATAAAAAAACTCAATGCCGAGAGAAAGAAGAAACTTGAGGAGGAAAGAAAAAATTCCGAAACCAGGATCAAGAAAGTGGAAGCCTTAAAAGAATTATGCAGGAAAAATCTTTCCAGGGCATCAGAAATATATAGCCTGCTTAAGGAATTTGAATCACTTTCTGAAAAGATCAAGAAAAGACTTTATCCGGAATTTGAAAGACAAAAAAGATTAATATCAGGAGACCAGCAAAATATTGAGAGTTTTAACCTGGAAATCGGGGATCTAAAAATAAAGGAAAATACTTATGAAAATGAAATATACAAAATAGACCTTAAAAAAGAGCAGATCAGGGAAAAGGTAAAATCCATAAGTATGGCAATAGTCGATGATTACAATATGTCAATTGAATATGCTTCAAAAAACTTCAAGCCCACTGAGAATATTTCGAGTAGCGAAATAAAAGTCAGGAAATTGAAAAACATGATGCGTGATTATGGAAATGTAAACCCGAATGCTGCCATAGAATATGCAAAAATAAAGAAGAGGTTTGATTTCTTAAATGAACAGAGGCAGGACCTGGTCGACAGCAAGATGCAGCTGGAAGAGCTTATAAAAGATATTAATAAAAAGATCAGTGAAATATTCCTGGAAAAATTTGAGATGATAAATGAAAAATTCAAGCTATATTTTAAACTGCTGTTCCCACGCGGCGAAGGGGAGATGCAGCTTGACAGGAGTGATGACAGCATAGGAGATGAAGAGATAGGTGTGGACCTTAAAGTCGACATTGGCAATAATAAACTTGTATCGCTCTCACTTCTTTCCGGTGGAGAAAAATCACTGGTATCGATGGCATTTCTTTTCTCAATATTTTCTATAAATACATCACCATTTTATGTTTTTGACGAGGCTGATGCTGCACTTGATGATGCTAATATTGAACGGTTCCTGAGCCTGGTAAAGAAATTTTCAGAAAGGCAGCAAATAATAATCATCACTCACCAGAAGAAGACAATGGAAATAGCAGATACTATTTACGGTGTAACTATGCAGTCAGACGGAATATCTAAAGTTATATCAGAAAAATTAGACAAAGATAATGTTGATAGTATTATGGATATAGGGGAAAAAACATTAAAAAAATAAATATATTTATATCAAATGATAAAAATATTTAAAAACATTGGAAAGATCTGGAACAAATTCAAGGGTACGGGAGATGAGTTCTGGGACGAGCTTGAAGAACAGCTTATATTGAGCGATGTCAGTATAAGTACCACGGACAGGATACTTGAAAGTATAAAGAATAATTCATATGAGAAAAATATCAAGGATCTTGAGGGCATCACGGAACTTCTTAAAGCTGAGATCATTGAAATATTGGATGGCAGCTCAAATGAAGGACTGCGAATTTCGGCAGAACCTCCTACAGTATATTTAGTGGTGGGAGTGAATGGAGTGGGAAAGACAT
>JAZFRP010000130.1:0-9602 GCA_036445715.1 Candidatus Humimicrobiaceae bacterium
CCCCGCCGCCCGTCACCGGACAGACGATCCGCATCACCGGCTACGGTCTCGACGACAGCCCGCCGGAGTGGAGCCAGGTCCAGCAGACCCACGCGGGCCCCTATGTCTCTGTCGATGTCGGCGCGTACATCGTCCAGTACGAGGTGGACACGCTGGCGGGCAACTCGGGGTCGGCCGTCCTCGACGAGCAGACCGGCGAGGCCATCGGCATCCATACGAGCGAAGGCTGTGACGAGGCCGGCGGAGCCAACCTGGGCACCGGCGTCAACAATCCCGGGCTCCAGTTCGCCCTGAGCAACCCGCAGGGCGTGTGCGTGCCCGAGACGCCCCTGGGGTTCATCTTTCCGGTCGGTCTGCCGGAGGAGATCAATCCCGCCGGCCGGTAAAAGCACCCTGGTAAATGAAGTACTGTTTCCCGCACTTTCTAATAAATTAATGCGCTCAAGACTCCGTCCCGGTGCGCATGATGGGATCGCAAATTCTGATAATCTGGATAAAGTCATCGTAATCGACCAGTCACCAATAGGAAGAACACCCAGATCAAATCCTTCAACCTATACTGGAGTGTTTACATATATAAGAGAATTGTTCTCAAGGACTCATGATGCAAGATTGAGGGGATATAAACCAGGAAGGTTTAGCTTTAATGTCAAAGGTGGAAGGTGTGAGTCCTGTAATGGGGATGGAATGATAAAGATAGAGATGCATTTTCTTCCAGATGTTTATGTACCCTGTGAGATATGCAAGGGGAAAAGGTTTAACCGTGATACCCTTGAAATAAAATACAAAGGCAAAAATATAGATGATGTTCTGGAAATGACTGTTGAGGAAGGACTGGATTTTTTTAAAAATATACCAAGGATCAATAAAAAACTGGAATTAATGAATGATGTAGGGCTTGGATATATAAAGCTGGGACAATCGTCCACAACTCTTTCAGGAGGAGAAGCCCAGAGAGTCAAGCTCTCTACTGAACTATCAAAGAGAAGCACTGGAAACACCCTTTATTTATTGGATGAGCCCACAACCGGTCTTCACTTTGATGATATAAGCAAATTATTGAAGATACTTAACCGGCTTGTTGATGCAGGAAATACTGTACTTGTAATAGAACACAATATGGAAGTAATAAAAACAGCAGATCATATAATAGACCTTGGTCCCGAGGGTGGTAATAAAGGCGGCATGATAGTTGCTACCGGAACCCCGGAGGAAATAGCTGCAACTGAAAGATCATATACCGGGAAGTTTTTAAGGCAAAGTCTTGATGACCATATCCTCAGGACCAGAAAATGAAAACTGATATAAAAAAAAGAGCCGTGGATTCGAGTGATTTCCTTAAAATCCTCCCAAAGAAACCCGGTGTGTATTTATTTAAGAACTCAAAAGATAAAATAATATATATCGGCAAGGCAAAGAATATATATAATAGGGTAAGAAGTTATTTCTCGGAAAAAAGCAGACACTTTCTTTATATGAAACCCCCTGATTTTATCCAACAAATAAACTCTGTGGATTATATCATTACAGGCAATGAAGCTGAGGCACTGATACTTGAGGGAAACCTGATCAAAAAAAACAGGCCAATATATAATATTGACCTGAAGGATGATAAATCCTTTCCCTTTATCGCAGTAACGGAAGAAGCATATCCCCGCGTATTTCTTACAAGAAACAGATACATAAAGAAAGCAAAGTATTTCGGACCATATACGGATGCCGGGGCAGCAAGGAACACATTGGAATATATCAGGAAAATATTCCAGGTACGTGATTGTAGAAAAGTAAAACCTGGCAAGACTACCAGTCCTCCCTGTTTAAATTACCACATACGGCTATGTAATGCGCCATGCATAGGTAATGTGTCTCTGGAAGAATATGGGAAGAACATAGAATATATAAAGACTTTTCTAAAAGGCCGGGATAATACTATCCTGCGCGAGCTAGACAAACAGATGAAGGAATTTTCCAGGAATATGAAGTTTGAAGAAGCTTTAGAGATAAAAGAAAAGATAGATAATATAAAGAAACTTCACGAAAGACAGAGAATAATATTTGACAGTGAAGATACATGGGATTTTATTGGCGTAAAAAGTGATAAAAAAACTACAGCTCTGGCCCTTTTTACATATAGGGGAGGTGCACTTGCGCTTGTTAATAATTTTATTATTGAGAATGAAGCCAGGTTAAAAGATGATGAGATGCTTTCCGGTTTCATCCTGAGATACTATGAAAACATCAATAGTATACCCTCAAAAATATATATACCTGAAGAGCTGGAAGATAAAATGATCCTGGTGGAATGGTTTAGGAATGAAAAAGAAAGAAAAGTAAAAATACTGGTCCCCAAAATGGGTGAAAAAAGAAAAATAATGGATATGGTCAGCAAAAACACTGAGTTATATCTTGAAAAAAAGAAATTTGAAAAATCATCAGGACACAGCCAGGCCTATAGCGACCTCTTGAGAATGATGAAAATACTCGGGCTTAATAACATTCCCAGAAAATTAGAATGTTATGATATTTCAAACCTTGGAGAAAGATTCCCTGTCGGCTCTATGACTGTTGCCCTGGACGGTGAGATCAAAAAAGAATATTACAGGCATTTTAAAATCAGGAGTATAAAAGGGCAGGATGATTGTGCAATGCTTGCTGAGATGGTGACGAGGAGGCTCAGATACCTGGAAGGACCAGTAAAAGATAGCTCTAACAGCTTTTACATAAGGCCTGATTTGATTATAATTGATGGAGGAAAAGCTCAGTTTAATACCATAAGCAGGATTCTTGACCAAAAGGGGATCGATACAATAGATATTCTCAGCATAGCTAAAAAAGAAGAAATGATATTCTGCAGAAGATACCAGAATGGTATCAAATTTGACCTGGATAGTGAAATTCTAAGGGTACTTATAAGATTGAGAGATGAAGCGCACCGTTTTGCAGTAAAATATCATAGAAAATTAAGGGACAGTTATATGACAAATTCACTTCTTGATGAAATAAAAGGGATAGGACAAAAGAAAAAAGCCTATATACTGGATAATGTAGATTCAATAGAAGTCCTAAAAGAGAAAAGTATTGAGGATATTATGAATATAAAAGGAATCAGTTATAGGGATGCGGTAAACATTTATAATAGTTTTCATAGATGATCATAATTGATAAAATATATTTTTTAAAGGGTGATGTACTTGATAAGACGGGTGCTTGATTGGATCATCCTAACTATTTCGATAACGGTAGCCTCGTACTATCTGACTTTCATTCATATAACTGCAGGAACTGTTTGGGATAATTTTAAAATAGCATTTCTTGCAGGGCTCCTGTTGGGACTTTTTAACCAGTTCATTAAACCAATAATAAAAGTTTTATCCCTCCCGATAAATATTTTGACACTTGGATTATTTAATATTGTGATCAATGCAGGCATGCTCTGGGTAGTAGACCTGATACTTAGCGGACTTGAAGTGGAGGGTTTCTGGGCCTATGTCTGGAGCTCACTTGTTATAAGCATTATAAGCATAGTAGTTTCCAAAATTGTTTTTTTTAGGAGTAAAAAAGATTAAAATATAATAGATCCTCATTATTCGGATAGACCAATAGGATAAAAAGGATGAACGGACTGGGAAAAATATGAAAAAAGTGGAAAAAAAGAAAAAAAGAAGTCCTTCAGATATTGAACTTGTGATATTGACCGGTCTTTCCGGTGCTGGAAAATCTGAAGCTTTAGGATATTTTGAAGATTCAGGATATTATTGTATCGATAATCTCCCTGCTTTTATGTTAATGGAACTTATCGATTTCTTTTTAGTGAAAGATCACAAGGTAAATAAAATCGCCCTCTCCATAGACCTTAGAAGCGGATATTTTTTCAATGAAATATATAAAATACTTGGGGAATTAAAAGAAAAGGGCATAAAGTTCAGGATACTTTTTCTGGAAGCATCAAAAAGTGTTATCATAAAAAGATTTTCATTGACCAGGAGGAAACACCCTCTTGTAGATTCAGGAAATCTTGGAGACGGTATTGAAAATGAAATAAAAAAAATGGAGAGATTAAGGGATGAAGCTGATGTCATAATCGATACAACATTCATCAATGCCAAAGAATTAAGGGTGGCCATAACTGAGAGATTGATGACAGGAGATGAAAAAAGCAGGCTTCTTCAAATATCTGTAGTGTCATTCGGTTACAAACATGGTATGCCTGAGAATATGGATATAGTCATGGATGTCAGATTTCTTCCAAACCCTTATTATGAGGAAGAACTTAAAGACCTGGATGGAACGGATGAAAAAATAATAGATTTTGTCCTTAATAGGGAAGAAACAAATAAATTCCTACTCATGTTTGAAAAAATGCTTGATTTCTTGATCCCAAACTATATTGCAGAGGGGAAGAGCTATCTTAGCATAGGGATAGGCTGTACAGGAGGAAGGCACCGTTCGGTGGTTATTTCAGAAAAAGTAAATGAATACCTTAAAATGAAAGGATATTCTGCAAAATTGACTCATGAGGATATAAGGAAATAGTAAAATATATTTCTACAAATCCCAGTTTTATTATGTTCTCAAAGAATTACTTTTATGTTTTAAATAAATTTGATAAAATATGCCGATTTCACAAAAAATATATTAGCTCTTAGTTTTCTTTAGACTTTTATTGATAAAATTTATATAAGGGGAGGAATAATGGCAATAAAAGTAGGAATTAACGGTTTTGGAAGGATAGGGAGACAATTTTTTAGGGCAAAACTCAAACAGGATAAAAATAATGATGTTGAGATTGTCGCTATAAATGATCTTTATCCCACTAAAACACTGGCACATCTTTTGAAATATGATTCAGTTTACAGAATGCTGGATAATGACGTTCAAGCTGAAGATGATGCATTGATAGTTGACGGGAAAAGAATACAGGTATCTTCCATAAAAGATCCTGCGGAACTGCCCTGGGGTGAGCTTGGTGTAGATGTCGCACTGGAGTCCACAGGTATTTTTACATCAAGAGAAGCAACTCAGAAACATCTGGAGGCAGGTGCAAAAAAAGTCATTGTATCTGCACCTTGTAAGGGTGGTGCCGACATAACGATCGTACTTGGTGTAAATCAGGATAGCTATGATACCCATAAGCACAATATAGTATCAAATGCATCCTGCACCACAAATGCACTTGCTCCGGTATGTAAGGTCCTAAATGATAATTTTGGTATCAAGGCCGGTTTGATGACTACCGTTCATGCATATACAAATGATCAAAGAATACTTGACTTTCCTCACAAGGACTTAAGGAGGGCAAGGGCAGCTGGATTATCTGCAATACCGACTTCAACAGGTGCTGCTGCTGCAATCGGACAGGTCATTCCTGTACTTAATGGTAAATTAAATGGTATGGCTGTAAGGATACCAATTCCTGTAGGTTCACTTGTGGACCTGGTTGCGGACCTTGAAAAAGATGCAAGTATTGAAGATGTAAATAGTGCTTTTAAACAAGCTTCTGAAGAACCCGGATTCAAAGGCATACTGCAATATACAGATGATCCAATAGTTTCCGCCGACATTGTCGGAAATCCTTATTCATCTATTTTTGATTCCGCAAGTACATACAAGCAGGGAAGTCTTATAAAAGTCTTGTCCTGGTATGATAATGAATGGGGGTATTCTTCCAGGTTGTTTGACCTGATCAAATTTATAATATGATGATTTTAGGGATATTATAATATAATAAGATAACCGGGGTATTTTTTACCCCGGTTATTTAGCGAATAGGGCCGGTGATGATAATGTTTGATAAAAAGACTATCAGTGAAATCAATATTAAAAATAAAAAAGTCATTGTAAGGGTTGATTTCAATGTACCGCTTGACGATGATCTCAACATAACTGATGATACCAGAATAAAACTGTCTCTTCCGACAATACAGTATCTTAGAAATAATAATGCTAAAATAATCCTAATATCCCACCTGGGAAGACCTAAGGGTAAACCTGAAGACAGGTTCAGGCTGGATCCTGTTGTAAAAAGGCTTGAAGAACTTACAGGAGCCAGAGTAAAAAAATTTGATGAGACTTTTTCACTTGAAATAAGGGATTATATAAATAAAAGTATGAGTGCTGATGAGATCGTGATCCTTGAAAATCTCCGGTTTGATCCGGGCGAAAAGGAAAATGACGAAGATTTTTCAAGATCACTTGCATCACTGGCGGATATTTTTGTTAATGATGCTTTTGGAGCTGCCCATAGGGCACATGCATCAGTTGTGGGAATACCGGAGTTTCTTCCTGCAGTTTCAGGCCTGCTACTTGAAAAAGAAGTAGAGACTCTTACTGCTCTTCTGGAATCACCCCAAAGACCATTTTTGACTATTTTGGGAGGAAGCAAAGTCTCCGATAAGATAAAAGTTATAAAAAACCTGATGGAAAAAGTAGATAGCCTTATTCTTGGCGGCGGAATGACATATACATTCCTTAAGGCACAAGGTCATGAGATCGGTCAATCGATCTGTGAGGATGATCAGCTTGATTATGCGAGGGACATGATAGAGCTCGCAAAGAGGAATAATGTAAATCTCCTTCTTCCTGTTGATATAACAATTGCACCGGAATTTGATGAGAATAGTGAAAAAAAAGTGGTATCTATTGACAGCATACCTGCTGACTGGATGGGTCTCGATATAGGAGAAAAGAGCAGTGAGATATTTGAGAAGGAAATACAGAGCGCTTCTACAATATTCTGGAATGGACCTGTAGGAGTATTTGAATGGGAAAAATTTTCTAATGGGACAAAAAATATTGCTCTTGCCGTAGCAAAGAGCAATGCTATAACTGTGGTAGGCGGCGGGGATACAGTTGCTGCTATCAAAAAGTATGATGTCTCAGATAAAATATCGCATATATCAAGCGGAGGGGGAGCATCAATGGAATTGCTTGAAGGTAGATTGCTACCTGGTATAGAAGCATTGGATGATAAGTAATAATATTAAATAAAACCGATGATTCTAAAAAAGTATATTATTATATTAAATTAATTTGAAAGGACCACCTGGGATGAGAAAACCGTTTATTGCTGGAAACTGGAAGATGAATATGACACATCTTGAAGCTATAAAATTTTTACAGGATCTTGGATATGATTATAAGAATAAAACTGGCTGCGAGGTTGCAGTATGCCCCCCGTCTACAGCACTCAGGAGTGTAAAAATTATTCTTGAGGACGATGAGATGGACATCAGGCTCGGAGCCCAGAATATGCATTTTGAAAAAAGTGGAGCATATACTGGCGAAGTATCACCTGCTATGTTAAAGGCACTTGGTGTGGAATACATAATAATCGGTCATAGTGAAAGAAGACAGTATTTTGAAGAGACTAATGAAATAGTAAATAAAAAAGTAAGATCAGCTGTCAATAATAAATTAAAACCCATAATGTGCATTGGAGAATCCTTGGAAATAAGGGAAAATGGAAAAGCAGTAGATTTTGTTCTGGAGCAGCTTGTCAATTGTCTTAAAGGGATAAGCAGTGAAGAAGTTTCAGAGTTCACAATAGCTTATGAACCGATTTGGGCGATAGGTACCGGAAGAACAGCTACATCTGAAGATGCAAATGATATGTGTGCCGCAATCAGGAAAAAACTGGCACTGCTGTACAGCCTGGAAACTGCAAATAAAATAAGGATACTGTATGGAGGAAGCGTAAAACCATCCAATATAAGTGAACTAATGAACATGCCAGATATAGACGGTGCACTGGTTGGCGGGGCAAGCCTGAAAGTAGATGATTTTATCGCTCTGATAAATTATTAGTTAGATAAAACGATCATGGCAAGACCCTGTTATTTAACTGTTTTTATAATATATTTTAAGACCATATAAAAAACCAGATGACTTTTAAAAAAAATAATACAAGAGAACCTATCTGCCTGATAATACTTGATGGCTGGGGCCAATCCGGGAAAAAGAATGGAAATGCGGTCAAATTAGCCAGAACACCAAATATGGATAAATATAAAAAATTATTTCCTCATACAATACTGGATGCTTCAGGCGAATCGGTGGGACTTCCGAAAAGACAGATGGGAAATTCTGAAGTGGGCCATCTAAATATTGGCGCAGGGAGAGTGGTCTATCAGGAACTTACCAGGATAAGCAAGGAAATTGACAATGGTGATTTCTTTAAAAATACCGTCTTAAATGCTGCAATGGATAGTGCTAAAAGTGAAAGTAGGAGCTTGCACCTGATAGGATTGGTATCTGACGGAGGGGTACACAGCCATATGACGCACCTGAAGGCTTTAATCGACCTTGCCATACAAAAGAAAGTTAAAAATATTTACATACATGCTTTTCTCGATGGAAGGGATGTTCCTCCAAGAAGTGCCATACCATATCTGGAGGATCTTGATAATTATCTCAAAAATAAATCAGTTGGGGAGATTGCGACTGTCAGCGGAAGGTACTACAGCATGGACCGTGATAACCGTTGGGCCAGAACAAAAAAGGCCTATGATGTACTGGTTTACCGGGAGGGAGAGAAATTTGACTCTGCAGTGAAGCTGGTTGAAAAATCATATGAAGATAATATTAATGATGAGTTTGCATTGCCTGCACTGATAAAGATTAAGGATGAAAAAAAAGGGAAGATCAAGACCGGTGATTCAGTTATATTTTTTAATTTCCGCCCCGATAGGACCAGGCAGCTTACAAGAGCATTTATCGAAACGGATTTTTCAAGATTTGACAGAGGTGAAAAACCGCCTGAGGTGCATTTTGTGTCGCTGACCCAGTATGATAAAAAATATAATTGCGAGGTAGCATTTCTACCGCAGGTAATAGAAAGCACCCTGGGCAAAATAATATCTGAAAATGGTCTTCGCCAGCTGAGGATAGCTGAGACAGAAAAGTATGCCCATGTAACATTTTTCTTTAATGGAGGCATAGAAAAACCATATCCGGGGGAGGACAGGGTACTCATACCATCACCGGATGTTGCGACATATAATTTAAAACCCGAGATGAGTGCATTTGAAGTAACTGATAAAGTTACTAAACTAATCAGGAATGAAAAATATGATCTAATAATCTTAAATTATGCTAATCCTGATATGGTGGGCCATACAGGCTTTATAGATTCTGCTGTGAAAGCTGTAGAAACGGTAGACTCTTGTGTTGGAAGAGTGGTCTCAGAAATAAATAGGGTTGGCGGTATAACGATTATCACAGCAGATCACGGAAATGTCGAAGAAATGGTCTGTCCGGTTAGCAATGGTACAGTTACAGCTCATTCAATATCTCCTGTACCGTTTATAATATGCAATAAGGGATTTAAGATAAACGAGAATGAAAAATCATATAAACTAAGTGATATAGCGCCTACAATATTAAAATTACTGGGACTGAAAATTCCTCCTGAGATGACCGGCACACCTATAGTTTAAGAAGATACAGCCAGCACTGATCCAGGCTTGATCAAGGCAAAGTATGATAGAATAGATCATAATTTTCATTTTATTGATCAGTCAGGTTTTTGAATATTTGTGGGCATAATAAAAAAAATAATTTATAATATATTAGATTTTTGATAAAATACAAATTAATAATTAAAT
>JAZFRP010000131.1:0-2826 GCA_036445715.1 Candidatus Humimicrobiaceae bacterium
TTCCTTTGTAGCAAGAGCCATTCCTTTTTGAAAATCAACAAACCCTTTTGAACTAAAAGTCAGGGCATTATTAGGACAGATCTCAACACAATGCTGGCAGTAAGTACAGTGATGATAAAATATCTCATACTTCCCTTCATCATTGAATTTATTTGCTTTATACCGGCATTCATCCGTGCAAGCATCGCAGTTATCACAAAGTTCCCCGTCCCAGTCAATACCCCCTTCTAATGCATGGAGGTCTCTTCTAGTATTCTGGGAAACACACCCCATAGCAATATTTTTAAGAGCTCCGCCATAACCACAAACACCATGGCCCTTCACATGTGAAAAGTCGATCATTACTTCGGCGTCATGGATATTTCCTGCAATCTGGACTTCTTTTAAGGTCTTAAAATCAACCTCTTTGGAATAATAATATTTATCAGCCTGTCCTGCTACCGGAAGAAAAGGTACATCCAGGATGTCACTTGAATACCCCCTGTTTCTTGCTCCCCTTACCCCGAAATTATCATTATTAAGGTGAAAAAGATCCGTAATAAATATTTGCCCTCCAGCTTCTTTTAAGGCATCAACCAAAATTTTTACAAAAAGCGGATGAATAGTAGTATATCCAAGACCTCCACCCAGATGCATTTTTAGCGCTACTGTCTTGCCCTCCACCATTTCTTTTAATGGGATGGATTTTAACATCCTGATAAATTTTGCAGGAAGGGTTGCCTCCTTGTCTAATCTATCAAATTTAACTGAAGAGAATTTAACTTTGGATTTAGCCATAATGTAATGAACCCCCATATTTCCACTTATTTAAATTACCAATTCATTTGTCAAACCGTACTTCACTGGCACGCCTGGAGGGATTCGTTCTTTCGTCTCACTTCGTTCGCTGCAGAGACGCAGACTCCCTTCGGTCCGTCTTTTCGAATCCAGGAAATATGGATCCGCCATATTCCCACTCTCTTGCGTTACCATACTAAATTCTAAACAGTGCTTCACTGGCACGCCTGGAGGGATTCGAACCCCCAACCTTCGGATTCGTAGTCCACTGCTCTATCCAATTGAGCTACAGGCGCGCACCAATATATTCTAATGGATTTAAATATTTTTATCATCTAATAATTTATAGATAATTCATGGATATTGGAATTTATTAAAATGCAGTCTGTTCTATTCGGCTTTCTTATTATCTAAGTCCTCTTCTTCAGTAATACTATAGAACCTGTCTTTCCAGAATATCCCACTTCCATATTTTGCCTGGTAGACCGAATTTACTGAAAGGACAGCTATGTAGAACATAGAAAGTGGGTGCAAAAATATGTCGGTAAACCTGCTTTTGAACCGGAAAGTCATCACTATCCTTATAAACAGGATAATCGATACCTGGGAAAGTATCATCACATTTACAAGCAAGGACCAATTAAAAATATATAATCCTAATGGAAGGAGAATCAGCGGTACCAGAAACAACAGCATAATAAATGATACGACCGCTACCAGCTTAATGACGCTATAATTCATCGCGGCAAAAATAAATTTTGAAAATCCTCTTACAACACCTTTAAACCCATCATACATCCGGCAGTAAACTGTCGACCGCCCATCAAAGACCATAAACCTGAAACCATGTTTTTTCACTTGCTTGGATATTGCAACATCTTCGACAATATCACTTTTTATGGACCTGTGCCCCCCTATTGATTTATAAACAGACCTTTTAAAAAGTAAAAATTGCCCATTTGCTATACTTATCTTCGGGCTTTTCATTTTTCGTATTAAGCCTAATGGCATGAGCGCCAGAACAGCAATATTAATAAATATCACCACCATCCTCTCGTGGACTGACACCATTATCTGTTTTGGAAATACTGATAAAACATCAAGCCTTTTTGATATTAGTGCTCCAAGGGCCGATGATACTGAATTGGGAAAATGCAGAGTGTCTGCATCTGTAAATACATAGTACTCCCCTGCTGCCTCCCGGGATAGTTGATGGCATGCATAGGATTTACCTTTCCATCCCCTATCCAGGGAGCGTCCCTGGATAAGCCTTACCCTTGTATCTTTTTTTGAAAACTTTTCTATGATCCGGCCTGTCCCGTCACTTGAATTATCATCAAGTACAAGTATCTCAATATTGTTATAATCCTGCTTACTGAGAGACCTCAGGCATCTACCAATATTTTTCTCCTCATCTCTTGCAGGTATAAGGACTGAGACAAGAGGACCTTTTTTTTGCATTTTAAGAGGCAGGATAAACTTAGAAACATCCCTATATACAATATTATTTATAATAAAATTAATCAGGATTAAAGAAAGCAGGGCTGTTATCGTATACTGGTAATATAAAAAATATTCCATAATATAAATATAGTTTAAATTATGGAATATTTTAACATTACTTTAAATAAAGTAAATTTTTATTTTATTTGTACAGCTTGTGAGCTAGTTTTTCAACTCATTCAGTTCCTTGAGGAGCCCATCCAGTTCTATGCCATAAGTCTTGGATATCATCCCCAGAGTCAATACTTCGGCTTCATAGGCAGCCATTCCACAATGAAGGCATGGCAGCTCATACTTTTCTATAATAGCACTGGTTTCGGGAGTTTTTAATACTTCCTCAAGTTTTGTGTCTTCTGAATATTTATTAGTCATTATTACCTCAAATCTCCTAATCAAAATTATTTTTTACATCAGCATCCCTGATATTATATACCCTTTAATAATATAATCAATCTGGTCATTTATTTCCAATAATCATTCTCAATACTTAATTCACTATAATTACTATGGTAATAGTATTATATACTATTACCATGAGTTTTTCTA
>JAZFRP010000132.1:0-7590 GCA_036445715.1 Candidatus Humimicrobiaceae bacterium
TAGATGTAAGTGATTTCAATGCGATAAGAATCGGCTTGGCATCTCAGGAGAAAATAAGATCCTGGTCAAATGGCGAGATAAAGAAGCCTGAGACGATCAATTACAGGACCTTGAAGCCTGAAAAGGACGGACTTTTTTGTGAAAGGATCTTTGGTCCTACAAAGGATTGGGAATGTTATTGCGGTAAGTATAAAAGAGTCAGGTTTAAAGGCATTATTTGTGAGAGGTGCGGAGTAGAAGTGACCCGGTCAAATGTCAGGAGAGAAAGAATGGGTCATATTGAGCTTGCCTGCCCGGTATCACACATCTGGTTCTTTAAGGGCGTACCTTCACGTATGGGGTATATACTGGATTTGAGTCCGAAAGACCTTGAGAAAGTACTTTATTTTGACTCATATATTATTACAAATGTTAATAAGGAAAAAATAAAAATCGATGAAGAAGAACTAAAGCTGGTCCAGGAAAAAGCTCTAAAAAAAGGTAAAGAACTTCACGAATTAAGACTAAAAGAGATACATGCCAGTCAGGAAGAGATAATAGAAACCGTAGAGATAATTGACGAAGAGGATCCGGAATTAGATGATCAGGATAAGGAAGAAGATGACTCTGGACTGGATACAAAGGAAAACGCTTCAGATAAAAAAGACACTGTGGACGATAATAAGGATAATGAAAATAAGACCACAAATAATGAAAAGCTGCCCCAGGTCGAGGATGCTCCGGAAGAGCGGAAGGACATGTCCCTCCTAAAGACTAAAGCAGAGAAGAACAAATTGATCAAAGAGACTGAAAAAATGCTTGTAGAAGAAGAGGACATCTATTTAGAGGAAATCGAATTAATAAAGAGGACAACAACATTCTTTTTAAACATTGAAGAGAAGATGCTAGTCTCTGATGAAGCCCTGTTCAAAAAAATGACAGAGATATACGGGGATTATTTTGGTGGCGGAATGGGAGCTGAAGCAGTAAGGGAGCTTCTGAGTAATATAGATTGTGAAAAAGAAACCGAAGAGCTTAAAGGCATTATAAAAAAATCCAAGGGCCAGAAAAGAAGCAGGAGCATAAAGAGACTCAAGATAATATCTTCATTTATCGGGTCCAGCAATAAACCGGATTATATGATACTTGAAGTATTGCCGGTAATACCACCGGATCTGAGACCAATGGTACAGCTAGACGGCGGAAGGTTTGCCACATCTGACCTGAATGACTTATACAGAAGGGTTATCAATAGGAATAATCGTCTGAAAAAGCTGCTGGAACTGGATGCACCCGAGATAATAATAAATAATGAAAAAAGGATGCTCCAGGAAGCGGTTGATGCACTTTTTGATAATGGAAGAAGAGGTCGTGCAGTCGTGGGAGCCGGAAACCGCCCACTAAAATCCCTTAGTGATATGCTAAAGGGAAAACAGGGACGGTTCAGGCAGAACCTTTTAGGTAAAAGAGTCGATTATTCCGGAAGATCTGTAATTGTGGTAAATCCCAATCTTTCTCTTGGTCAGTGCGGACTTCCCAAGAAGATCGCTCTTGAGTTATTTAAACCATTTGTGATGAAAAGACTTGTCGATGAAGGATATGCCCAGAATATAAAAAGTGCCAAGACTATGGTCGATAGGACAAGTGATGAGGTCTGGGACATACTTGAAGATGTCATCAGGAATCATCCGGTAATGTTAAACAGGGCTCCAACACTTCACCGGCTTGGTATTCAGGCCTTTATGCCGATATTGGTAGAAGGTAAAGCCATACAGATACATCCAATGGTCTGTCCAGCGTTTAATGCGGATTTTGACGGTGACCAGATGGCAGTTCATGTTCCTCTTTCAAATGAAGCAAAAGCAGAGGCAATGATACTTATGCTTTCTGCTAATAATATACTTTCACCTGCAAGCGGAGAACCTGTAGTGGTCCCTTCACAGGATATGGTCCTGGGGGTCTATTACCTGACTTCTGAGAGAGAAAAAATAGAGGGTGAAGTGAGATTCTATAATAGTAGTGATGATGCATTGCTTGCATACAATTACAAGATAATATCGCTGCATACTCCTGTTAAAGTAAAAATGGCAGATAAAATAGTAAGGACCACTGTAGGAAGACTTATATTCAACCAGGCTCTTCCTGAGAAGTTCAGATTCGTGAATAAAGAAGTATCAAAGAAAGAGTTGATCGGGATCATTGCAGAGTCTATTGGAAAATTCCCACAGTCACAGATAGTCGAGATACTGGACGCAATAAAGGCTACCGGATTTAAATATGCTACAAGGTCGGGTCTTACAATAGGTATAGACGATATCAAAATACCTGATGAAAAATATGAGATACTTAAAAAAGTAGAGGAAAAGATCGAACAAATCGAAGACTACTTCAAACAAGGTCTCATCACAGATTTTGAGAGGCATCAGAGGACCATCCAGACATGGTCGCAAGCTAATGAGGATGTGGCCGATGCCATGGAGCTGAATTTTGATAAATTCAATTCAGTATATATGATGGCTACTTCAGGTGCCCGAGGAAATATCAAGCAGCTCCGACAGCTCGCAGGGATGAGAGGTCTTGTTGCAAATGCCCGTGGAGATATTATTGATAGTCCAATAAAATCTAATTTCAGGGAAGGACTGGATGTACTTGAATACTTTATTTCCACCCATGGTGCCAGACAGGGACTTGCAGATACAGCACTCCGGACAGCTGACTCCGGTTATCTTACCAGGAGACTGGTGGATGTTGCCCAGGATACGATGGTAACCATTAATGATTGTGAAACTGAAGAAGGAGTCTATCTTTATGTCCTGACACTTGAGGGAGAGCCCAATATAAACCTTGTCGGCAGGATATGCCTGGAAGGTGTAAAGAATCCTACTTCCAAGAAAGTGATAATAGAGGCTGGGGAGGAAATAATCGATAGGCATCTGCAGAAACTTATTCATGCAAATATTGAAAATGTCAGGGTAAGATCTGTGATGAATTGTGAGGCTGAGTCAGGTATCTGCCAGAAATGTTATGGACGTGATCTTGCTTCAGGAAAACTGGTTGAAATCGGAGAGGCAGTAGGTACGATCGCTGCACAATCCATCGGTGAACCGGGAACGCAGCTTACTATGCGTACATTCCATACAGGGGGTGTTGCCTCAACGGTTATCCAGAGGTCGATCAAGTCACCTGTTGAAGGTACCCTGGTGTTTAGTAAAGGTCTCTTAAAGGACCTGGCGCTAAAGAAGAAGGATTTTATAGAGAAGGATACCAGTGAGATCATAGAGATCAATATTGAACAGATACCGCATAAGCTGGTCTTCCAGGTGAAGATGGAAAGAGGCGATGTGGTGGACGTAATAATCCCTAAAGGAGAGGTGCTCCAGCTCAATAAGAGTATAAAAGTAACTGCGGGCGAGACTTTTGCCAAACTGATAATGACTGCAAAAAGAAAGACCCATGTCCACAAGCATGAAAAGACTTTTGAGGGTATTGACATAACGAGTGGTCTTCCAAGGGTTGTCGAGCTTTTTGAGGCAAGAAAACCAAAGGAGCACTCATTTGTGGCTGAGATCTCCGGAAAGACAGAGATCCAGGATATTGATACAAGATTCAGGATGATAACAATAAAGAGTAAGGACGGTAAACAGGAAAAGGCCTATCAGATTCCTACAAGAGCCAAACTTAATATCAAAAATGGAGATAAAATAAATGCCGGCGACCAGATAACAGAAGGTCCCCGGAATCCCCATGATATTTTAAGAATAAGTGGAATAAAGGATTGTCAGCAGTACCTTGTAAAAGAGGTCCAGAATGTCTACAAATCGCAGGGTGTTGACATCAATGACAAACATATTGAGGTCATCGTAAGGCAAATGCTTAAAAAGGTTACCATTATAGATCCTGGAGATACCGGTCTCCTGCCGGGACAGCTTCTTGACAGGCTGGATTTCAATAAGAAGAATAATGACCTTATATCAAATATGAAACAGCCTGCTACTGCTACCCAGAACCTGATGGGTATAACAAAGGCCTCTCTTGCAACAGACAGCTTCCTGTCGGCAGCTTCATTCCAGGAGACAACCAGGGTGCTCACAGATGCTGCTCTTGAGAATAAAATAGACAGCCTTCACGGACTGAAGGAAAATGTAATAATAGGAAAGGCAATACCTGCAGGAACAGGAATGAATAAGTTTAAAGATCATGTACTTTCCTATCCCGGATATAAGGAAGAGAACAAAGATGAAATAGAAATATTGCAGGAATCCGAAGAAGATGATTTAAGGGAGATAGAGATTAATATATAGGAATAAAAAAGTGGTTGGAAACAGGGCTTAAAATGTAGAATTTAACCACTTTTTTTATTGACATTTTATACCGTAAGTGATAAATTCTTTTTTCGTGTCTCAATAGAGGATTTAAGCTTTCAACAGTTTTTATCAAAGAATATTAATAATAAATAATAGTAAAGGTAAATTTGTATGCCTACTATCAATCAGCTTGTAAGAAAAGGTAGAAAGAAAATAGTCAAGAAGAAGAAAACTCCTGCCCTGCAGGAAAATCCATTGCGCCGTGGAGTATGCATAAGGGTGTATACCACTACTCCTAAAAAACCTAATTCGGCTTTGAGGAAGGTAGCAAGGGTAAGATTGACCAATGGACATGAAGTCACTGCATATATACCCGGGATCGGGCATAATCTGCAGGAACACTCGATCGTCCTTGTAAGGGGCGGAAGGGTAAAGGATCTTCCGGGTGTAAGATATAAAGTCATCCGAGGTGCTCTTGACGCTGCTGGCGTTGATGAAAGAAGAGCCGGAAGATCACATTACGGAGCTAAAAAACCTAAGTAATTTTTTATTTTGAAGGAGATCGAATGTCAAGGAAAGGTAAGCCTCCAAAGAGAGCGGTTATTGTAGATCCGGTTTATAAAAGTAAGCTGGTCGCATACATGATAAAGAAGATTTTGTTAAAAGGCAAAAAAAGTACGGCTGAACATATTGTTTATGGGAGCCTTAAACTTTTAGAGGAAAAAACTAAAGAGAATCCTCTGGAAATATTGGATAAGTGCATGGATAATGTCAAGCCTCTGCTGGAAGTAAAAGCCAGGAGAGTCGGAGGTGCGACATACCAGGTTCCGATAGAGGTATCTTCTACCAGGGCAAATACACTTGCTGTCAGGTGGATAGTAGGTTTTGCAAGGAATAGGAAAGAAAGAACGATGAGAGAAAGACTTGCTTCTGAGATATTGGATGGAGCAAGCAATACCGGAAGCAGCGTTAAGAAAAAAGAGGACCTGCATAAAATGGCTGATGCTAATAAGGCTTTTGCCCATTATAGATGGTAGATAGATTAAAATTAGTGTAATTATTTGGATGGCCCGGAAATGTCAAGACAAGTTTCATTAAAAAATACAAGAAATATTGGAATAACAGCGCATATAGATGCTGGTAAGACCACTACGACTGAAAGGATCCTGTATTATACGGGAAAGACCTACAAGATCGGGGAGGTCCATGATGGCGCTGCTGTTATGGACTGGATGATCCAGGAGCAGGAGAGGGGTATTACCATCACTTCTGCAGCTACGACGACTTTCTGGAAAGATCATATGATCAATGTAATAGATACACCAGGTCATGTTGATTTCACCGTAGAGGTCGAAAGATCACTCAGGGTACTTGATGGGATGATAGCTATTTTTTGTGCTGTTGGCGGTGTTGAGCCTCAATCAGAGACAGTATGGAGACAGGCAGTTAAATATAATGTGCCGCGTATTGCCTTTGTAAATAAAATGGACCGCAGCGGCGCAGACTTTTTCTATGTTTTGGAAATGATGAAGAACAGGCTTGGTGCAAATCCGATGCCGGTTCAGATACCCATAGGAAAAGAAGATAAGTTTGAAGGTATTATAGACCTCATAAGCATGAGGGCTATTCTATATAAAGATGAGATGGGTATAAAATTTGAATATGAAGATATACCTGAAGAGTTAAAGGCTACTGCTGAAAAATACAGGCAGGAACTTATTGAGAATATTGCTAATTATAATGATACTATCTTAAGTAAATATGTTGAGAATATTCCGATAAGCGAACAGGAACTAAAAGAAGCGATCAGGAACATAACCATAAATGTAGAAGGCATTCCGGTTTTTTGTGGTTCTGCTTTTAAAAATAAAGGAGTCCAGCCTCTCCTGGATGCAGTAGTAGATTACCTCCCCTCACCCCTGGAAGTCGTAGCACCAACAGGGATCAATCCTGATATTGATAAGGAGGTTAGCAGGGAAGTAGATGATAGTGAGCCCTTCTCAGGCCTGGTCTTTAAGATAATGTCCGATCCTTTTGTGGGTAGATTAAGTTATGTGAGGATCTATTCGGGTACTCTTTCGAGCGGCATGCAGGTACTGAATACTAATTCAGGGAAGAAAAGCAGGATAGGAAAATTGCTGGAAATGCATGCGAATACCAGGGAGGAATTAAAAGAATCCTATTCCGGTGATATCATTGCTATTGTCGGTCTCAAGAATGTAAACACTGGTGATACCATAAGTGATATAAGGCAGCCGATAAGATATGAATCAATAACATTTCCTGAACCGGTATTAGCGATAGCTATTGAACCAAAAACTAAGGACGACCAGGAAAAACTTGGAAGATCTCTTTCAAAACTTACCGAGGAAGATCCGACATTTAAAGTTGAAACCGATAGTGAGACCGGCCAGACAATAATATCCGGAATGGGCGAGCTTCACCTGGAAATAATAGTTGACAGGCTCATGAGGGAATTTGGTGTGGATGCAAATGTCGGAAAACCACAGGTATCCTACCGGGAGACCATAACAAAGGAAGCACAGATAGAAGGAAAATATATCAGGCAAAGCGGAGGCAGGGGCCAATACGGTCATGTTGTAGTGAGATTTGAGCCTAATGAATATGGAAAGGGCTATGAATTTGAGGATAAGACCAAGGGTGGTGCAATACCCAGGGAATATATAAAATCTATTGAAAAAGGTATTGAAGAGGCTATGGGAACAGGCGAGGTCGCAGGTTATCCGGTTGTGGATATAAAAGCGGTCCTCCTGGACGGCTCCTATCATGAAGTTGATTCTTCAGAAATGGCCTTTAGGATAGCAGCTTCAAAAGCTTTCAGGGAGGCGATGAAAAAAACCCATCCTATCTTATTGGAACCTGTAATGGAAGTAGAAGTAGTGGTTCCGGATGAATACATGGGAGAAGTCATCGGGGACCTTAATTCAAGAAGGGGAAAAGTATCTTCCGTGAATCTAAGGAATAAAAACAGAATAATAAAATCAGAAGTACCTCTGTCAGAAATGTTTGGATATGCAACAGACATGCGTTCGAAGACACAGGGAAGGGGTACATTCAGTATGCAATTTTCAAAATATGAACCTATGCCTGCAAATGTAGCAGATGAGATCATTAATCGTTATAAAGGAAGCAGCATTGCTGTTTAGATATATAAAAAATATACCATCAAAGAAAGGATAAGGTATGGCTAAGGAAAAATTTGAAAGAACCAAGCCACACATAAACATTGGAACCATAGGTCACGTAGACCACGGAAAGACTACGCTTACATCAGCTATTACAATGT
>JAZFRP010000133.1:0-3014 GCA_036445715.1 Candidatus Humimicrobiaceae bacterium
TCAATTGAAAGCATGAGGGAAGAAACAAGAAGGATGGAAAGAAATGATTTTATAAGTACAGTAATAAAGATGGTAAGACCATTATCTGTAATGGTGATACTAAATAATCTTAGATCCAATTCAGCAAGGACATTGCCTGGATTAATAAAGGGAATAAATATGGAAACAAAAAGAGGATATAGAAAAACGGTAAAGATCCTCCTGGGCATTTTCCTGTAATCAGGCTTAAAAAGTACCATTACCAGTATTGCAAGCAGACCAAAGAGGGCCATAACAGCATACCGGCCTTTTGCTATGCTTACGATAAATATTATGTTTATAAGGACGATTATAAGCTTGTCCCTGACTGTGAGGCTAAAATTACCCATACTCTTAATTTTCCATTCTGATCTTTTTTAAAATTAAAAATGCTTTATAGATATTATTCATTCGTTTGTTTTAGTTCCCTTTTGGTTTATTATTATTTGACACCCTGTATATCAGGTAGACTAAGGCAAATATTGCTAAAATTATTAAGACCCCGAATAGTCCGGCAATAGATGTCTGCCAGTATTCATTTTCCACATTTCCGAATGCATAATCCGGAATAAGGAAGAACCCCCTGGGAAGTACCTCAACTGCCCTGGCTATGAAATCATAATTCTCAGCAACTTTTTCCAGGCCGTCAGGAAAAGAGGAAGCAAAAAGAGAGAGGCCCATTGCGATTATAAGGATGATAAGCACTGCCATTGCAGCAAAAAAGATATTTCTTTTTATCTTCACTTGAGTCCCCTATTTCTTGTAAGTATAAGTTCCGGCCTGACCCTGTTAATAAAGGAGATCACTGCGATTGTGATAGCTGCTTCTCCCAGCCCTATAATTGCATGGATCCCCAGCATGGCTTTCATTGTTATTCCAATGGCATAAGTTCCTGAAATACCAAGCTCCAGCGCGGCAAAAAATGATGCTGCTACTACTGACAGCCAGGAAGCTGCTCCTATTGCTATAAAGAACATCCATCTTGACTTTGAAATTTTGGAGAGCAGCCAATAGATCAGAAATGATCCGTATACTCCGACTATGGCCATATTAAATATATTGGACCCGAGAGCTACGATCCCCCCATCCATAAAGATAAGGGCCTGGACTATAAGTACTACTGCAATTGCTATGGCCCCGGCATGAGGCCCGAGGATTATTGCAGCCAGTGCCCCTCCCAGAAGATGTCCGGATGTTCCTCCTGGTATAGTGAAATTGATCATCTGCAGTGCAAAAATAAGTGCACTCATCACCCCCATCATGGCAATGACCCGTGCCTTAAAATATCTCTTTCCTCCATATATTGCCCCGGCCAGTCCTCCTGCAGAAAGTACTCCTGTAACCGCTGCAGTTTTGAGGTCAATAAATCCGTCTGGTATATGCATATCTATCTTTTTAAATCGTGTTACTATTTAAGTAATAAGTAACACTAATTTAAAAAGGAGTCAAGTCTCAGTTTGGGTATAATGTTCTTGTTTCATTTACCTACATGTCTCGATCCATGAGCTTATTCCATGGCACCTGTAACTGAAGACAGTTCTTTTTCTGCAGCCTCAACAATCCTGTCTATCTCTTTTGACTTATCCTCATCTATATAATAGGGCTTATTATCCTCCAGCAATTCCAGGCACCTCTCATGGGCAAGATCTACGGGATCATTTTTTAGTGCCTCGGTTACGCTTGTGCTTTTAATTCTATTCAAAGTCCTGGTCATAGAAAGACATTCCCTGAAATTACTGGCAGTATGCTTCGAATCAATAAAAAGTCCGCCTATTCCCTTTTCCCTTATTAGTTCCAGTGAATCGGTAAAATGATCCCCGCCGATACCCTTTATGAATTGATTTTGATAACTGGCGATATCAAGATCAAGTAATACCTGTTCTATGGAAAATACTACTGCACCCCCAATAAGACCTACCTGGAATGACGGTTCTCCTGCCAGGGCAGAATTCATTGTCTTAAAGGTCCTCTCATAGATTGAAAGAGCACCCGGGATGGGGGCATCGATCACGCCCACTCCTGTACCACATGGAACTCCATATTTTTCCCTGAAGAGCTGGGCAACAGCAAGATCGATCAATACTGTCTCAGGAGTAGCAAAACTTGCTGCCCCTGTTACAGGATTAAGGACTCCGCTTACACAGCTGGCTTCAACCGGACATTCCCCACTTACAGCTTTTACAGCTGCCCATACACCGAGGATCTCTGCAGCTCCGATTATTGCAGCTGCAGCTGGATATACCGGGGTTGAAATACCGGCAAGTGGCATAGGGAGTATGTATATGCTGAGACCATGTCTAATCATCTCCTCCATGATCGCAGCTTCGGGCCTTGTGACCCTGAGAGGCGATTCTGTATCATGGATATTTACAAGTATCGGATTTTTTATAAAATCTTTTCCGGAACCTTTTACTATCCTTCCCATCTCCATGAGATATGGGAGCTGCCTTTTATCTATGATAGATGTACATCCAGGCTTCGAAGAATGTTTTGCAACAGCTGCTGCCCCTTTTATTGCCACCATTTTCGGGGAAACATCACTACCGTCATTTTCTTTTATATAATGGACCGCATTACCCACTGTAAGTATTTCTGGAATTGCTTCTGCAAGATCTACTGTCCTCAGAAAATCTTTTTCGGTGGCATAACGGTTTATTTTTTTCTCATGATCATAATATAAGGGGGCGCCTCCTCCGAGACTTGCCTGTACTTCCGGTGTCCTGTTTCTAAAAGGGGTGTGCCAGCTAAATGTCAACATATCAGGATAAGCTGTCTCAAGATCATTATCCTTATTCTTTTTTTCTATCCTGCTGACTTCATCCCCCTGAACCATACCTATAATTTCCTCTATCAGCTCTGCAGGCATCTTTGCTGTCTCACCTTCAAGATCTACTACGGCCCCTTTCTTCTTTAATGCATCAAGCATGGTCCTGTTTTCAATCTTCATGCCCGGGTCTTCGAGTATTTTCAGTGCTTTTTCGTGAAGCATCTCAACT
>JAZFRP010000134.1:0-2385 GCA_036445715.1 Candidatus Humimicrobiaceae bacterium
AGTCAAATTAAAAAAATGATCGTGATCACTTTTTACCTGGAAGCAAATGAAGTCGAAAGAGCCTTAAAAGCAATCGAGGAGGGACAACTTTATCTTTCAATATGTCCGGCGGATAGTAAGGACATAGATATTGATTTTTAGATTAATTAAATGAACCGGAAAGTTGGTAAGCGGATCATATGAAAACATTGACCAGGCATAAGAAGGAAATTTTTAAAGAAAGAGAGGAAAATATGCAAAATACTGCCAGTCCTGAATCAAATATAATATTATTTTCATCTGCAAAAGGTGGAAGCGGGTGCAGTTTTATTGCATCTACTGTTTCTACCTATCTTGCCAGGAAGACCTCAGTAAATGTCCTTCTCCTGGATTGCAATATCGGGAAAAGAGACAGCAGGGTAATATTTGATGTAGATGATGGTAATTATAAAGATTATGGGGATCTGGGCACCGCTGTTGGAAGACCGGATACCCCTTTGCTAAAGCGTTTGGTGATTAATTTTGAGAATAGCCTGCACCTTATGATACCTCCTCTGGATCTTGAAAAAAAAGAGATATTTGAAGGTGATAATTTCAATCAATTCCTTGAAAGCCTTAAGTGTCACTTTGACATAATATGTATTGATTTCCCTTATCATCTTTTTGGAAGTATCGATATCGGGGAGATCGATTTTGCGGACAGATTTGTCTTCGTGTCCCTGCCGGATATTGTATCAATAAATAATACCAGGATATTGATGGAATATATTGATAGTGCAAAGTCACCCCCTGGTCCATACCTGATTATAAATAAATATAATGTGAGACCTGCGATCTCACCGACAGGACTTACAAATATACTGAAATTTCCAATCAGTTCTTTCATGCCTTATGACAGGGATATTGAATCTTTAATAAATACCCGGGGACCTGATTATTTATTTAATTATAATTTAAGGATCATAAGAAGTATTTCAGAAATATCCCAGAAGATCTATGAGGAACTGGATATATGAATCCTGTTAATAATAGTAGTGAGACAGAAAAATATATAACAAAAAAGGTATTTGAGAATATCAGTGGAAAAGATTTCAAAAAATTCTCAGCTATAGACAGACAAAAAGTAATTGAAAAAATTGTAGGCGATATTGCTGATACGGAAAAAATACTTCTTACTACCCGGGAATTGTCTATGCTTTCCGGAAAAATAAATGAAGATGGATTTGGACTTGGACCCATCAGTCTCCTCATGAGTGATCCGGAGATAACGGAAGTAATGATAAATGATCATGATGAAGTTTATATAGAAAAGAAAGGTAAAATTAAAAAAATACAGATGAAGTTCCGGGATAGCAGGCATATAAGAAATCTTGTAGACAAGATACTTGGTCCTCTTGGATTGCGTGTAGATGAGAGTCATCCGATGGTAGATGCAAGGCTTAAAGACGGTTCCAGGATCAATATTGTCTTAAGCCCGGTGAGCCTGAAAGATATTGTGGTCACCATCAGGAAATTCAAGAAAGATATTGTAGACACTGAAAGACTTATAAAGGAGGGAACCGTAGATAGGAAAGTAGGAGACTACCTGGCTAAATGTGTTCGGAATAAGGCAAATATTTTAATTGCCGGGGGGACTGGAGTTGGAAAGACTACATTATTGAATATTCTCTCAGGATTCCTTCCGGAAAATGAGAGGATAATAACGATTGAAGAGATCATGGAATTAAGGTTTACTCATAAAAATCTTGTAAGGATGGAAACGAGACCTCCCAATATGGAAGGTAATGGAGAGATAAGTATCAGGGATCTTGTCAGGAACTCTCTTCGTATGAGACCGGACCGCATTATAGTGGGCGAGATAAGGGGAGTGGAAGCTATAGATGTGCTTCAGGCTATGAATACCGGACATAGCGGTTCCATGACTACAATACATGCAAATTCACCGAAAGATGTGATGATGAGACTGGAGACTATGCTGCTCCTTTCCGGTAATAATCTGGATCCGTCTACCTCACAGCGGATAATTGCTACTTCTATCGACATAATAATCCAATTGAAAAAGACAATAGATGGGAACAGGGTACTTTCTAAAATAAGCGAGGTTTTACACCATAAAAGTGGTCGAGAAAAGGAAATAAAGCTTGAGATCAGGGATATCGCAGCTTTGGATGAAGGGACAGAAAATCATTGGATCTTTTATGACCATATACCTGCATTTCTTGAGGAGAAAAGATGAGGCTTTTAAGGTCGGGTAAGAAGATGAGCTATTTGATGTCTGTATACTTTTCAAATGACCGCAAAAGGATTTTAAATAAACTAAGGAATCCATGCATTTTTATACTGCTTATGACTGCTTTTTCTTTATGGTTTAATAATATGCTGGCTGGATTTTTCATGGCAATTTGC
>JAZFRP010000135.1:0-6686 GCA_036445715.1 Candidatus Humimicrobiaceae bacterium
AAGGAGATCCTGAGAGAGACAGGACTGGGAAAGGATGATCTCATGGTCATAGGGGATGCTGAACTCGATATCGGGATCATAAAATATGCAGGGATAGGAGTTGCTATGGGAAATGCCCTACAAAATGTCAAAGATCATGCTGATTATTTAACCAGTGATAATGACAATAGCGGAGTTTCGGAGGCAATAGAAAAATTTATTTTGGCATCACCAGGAAAAACCTAATAAAATATTATAAACTAAAGAATTATCATTTTAATTGAGAAGAGGGTCACTATGTTAAAAGAAGAACGAGTTTTAAAAACAATTAACAAGGAAGAAATTGATTACCTGCCCAGCCAGATCACTTTTTCTGACCGGACCAGGTTAAAAAAACTTGGAAAAATAATGGGTTTTGCAACTGTCGATGAATTTGAAGAATATCTCCAGAATCATATCTTTTTTACCTATACTACAAATAATATGCCCCTATTTAACAGAAATGACAAAAAACTGATGAAAGAAATAGAGGAAATGGGATTTGTCCGGATAGACTGGGAAAAGGGAGTGGTATACGATGAATGGGGTGTTGGTATAGAAATGTATTCTGACGGGATTTTCCCGACATATCATCCACTACAATCAGGCAAGGATGGAAATAAAAAGTTAGTGGAAAAATTCTTACCGGATGACCTTCAGGGCAGCTTCCTCTTTAAGAGTGATGAGGAAGCAATCAAAAATTATAAGACACCGGACCCTAATAAGAAAGGTAATTTCCATTATATTAAAAAGGACCTTAAAAAACATTCCGGTGATTTTCTTGTGCTAACTTCTGGCTATGGAGGCATATATGAGAGAGCATATTTTCTGACTGGTTATGAAGAGTTTATGATCCTTCTTGCTTCAGATCCTGTATTGATCAGCGGACTATTGGAGAAAATAACGGATTATAAAGTTGAGATTGCCAGAAATTTGATAGAGATTGGATTCAAGGCCGGACACAGTGGAGATGATCTTGGCAGCCAATACGGCCCCATGATCTCCCTGGATATGTTCAGGAAATATTTAAAGCCTCACATAAAAAGACTCTGGAGTGTTTATAAGGATGCAGGCATTCCTGTAATATTTCATTCATGTGGAAATATTACCCAATTTATTCCTGACCTGATCGAGATCGGTTTAGATGTCCTGGAACCTGTGCAGCCGGTAATGGACCTGGAGTACATTAAGAAAGAATTTGGTAAGGATATAACTTTCTGGGGAGGGATAGATACCCAGATGCTGCTGCCTTATGGTTCACCTGAAGATGTCAGGAAAATGGCGTCAAGCTCTATTAAGACATTGGGAAAGGGAGGCGGACATATAATAGCTCCGGCCCAGGAAGTAATGAAAGATGTGCCTATTGAAAATGTCCAGGCACTTGTGGAGACAATAAACAATGTAAGACAGGATGTTTTATGAGTGATTATGAATATGATTATATTTTAGATAAAAATGGCCCTAAAGGAATATCTAAAAAAAGTTGGCTGGAAAAAGATAAGCTAGCCATGATAATCATCGATGTCCAGAATTATATTACAAATAAAAAATACAGGGGTAAATATAGTTCGGACGGTGAAGATGATTATTATTATAATAGGTTAGAAAATACAGTATTGCCAAATATCCAGAAAATATTAAAAAGATTCAGGGAACTTGAGATCAAGATAATCTATACCAGGATAGCGTCACAATCTAAAAAGCTTATAGATGTTCCGGGACTTGGCAGAAAATACCTTGCTGATGAAAATAATCTTGATAAAGATGGAAAAAGGTGGACCCTGTATTATGATGAGCATTCAAGTGAAGTAGACAAAAGGATAGAACCCACCCAGGAAGATATTGTTATTATGAAAACTGGAAGTGGAGCTTTTTCATCATCCGAAATGGACCTGATATTACGAAACAATAATATTTCCCGCCTGGTATTCACAGGAGGCCTGACTGATGCATGCATTTCTTCAACGGTCAGGGGAGCTTTCGACAGGGGCTATCTCAGTACTATTATTGAAGATGCTTGTATCACCAGCACTAAAGAGGACCATGATGGTGCACTAAGAAGTCTTGACAGGTTTTATGGCTGGGTTACCACCACTGATGATCTTTTATCCGGGTTTTAAAATAAAAATTATTTGAAAGTAAGTTATGTCAGCATTACCAATAATAATATCAATAATATTTTTTTTATTTATTGCGTGGACCCATTTTTTGGGTGCACCATGGATTCCCACATCCTCTTCATCAGTAAAGAAAATGTTGAAAATAGCAAAGGTCAAGCCCGGGGATATAGTATATGACCTGGGTTCAGGGGATGGGCGTGTTTTAATAGAATCAGCACGTCATTTCGGAGCAAAGGCAGTAGGTATAGAAATCGATCCTTTACGTTATATTATCACAAAAATAAAAATACGTTTCCTGCATCTGCAGGATGATGTGCGGATCATCTGGGGTAACTTTTTCAAGCATGATCTAAGTGATGCAGATATTATTATCGTGTACTTGTCCCAGGATGCAAATATGAAGCTTTCAGAAAAATTGTCGCGTGAACTAAAACCCGGGACTCGTATTGTATCCCACACATTCACATTTTGCTGTTTTGAAGAAATAAAAACCGGGGAAGATTCACCTATATATTTATATAAGTCTTAGTTTTCAGGTATTGGAGGGTTAAATGGGTATAAATAATGTCAGGGAGAGGTTCAGGCATCTTCCCCAGGTTTTATCACATGTAGATGAATTACCACAGGACTTATTGCAATTATATAAATCCAGGGTCAGGGTAAAAACCGGGATCAATCTAATAATATACATACCTTCACAGAGATTTTTAAAGAGATTCATAGGTTCCAGGTTTGTTCCAGAGCAAGCATTATTGTTTACACAAAATATGGTTTTACAGATCCAGGCAAAGCATGAAGAGCAATCTGAGGGGACTGTTAAAAAAATAAAGGCGGGAGATATTTCATATATCAGGATGCAGTTGCTTCTGCTTTATGGAAAAATAGATATATTTCAGTCTCATAACGGAAATATTAATGATGAAGTAAATGACAGTAAGCTCATATCTGCAGAATATAATACGACTTCATTTTACATGATCAAACCTGGTTTAAGGGACTTAATACAGAGCAGCTGGAAAAATGGAAAGACTGACAAACATGTTAAAAAAGAATTGATTCAGGGAAATAGTGAAAGTACAGAGTTTAAGAGTTTGCCTTTCAAAGTCAAAAGCGGGATGAGGTATTATGCACTACACCCTGAAGAATACATCCAAAATATGATCTTCCAACCGGAAATAAGAAGGTTCAGGATCAAACTGATCCCAAAGACTTTGATCACTTTTACCAATAGACAGATAATAGTGCTGGAAGATATTCTGAATACGCCTTATGGCTGGATAATTACATATTTTCAAAAAAGCAGCAATATAAGTTTTGAGATAAACCGGGGGAATTCAATTTTCTCCCTGCTTGATATGAATTTTGGAAAAAGTAAAAAATCGAAAAAGATAAAATTAAGACTTGAGGAGGAAAATGCCTGTAAATTCCTCGAATACTGGGACGCTTTACAATAAAGCTGATCTATTATTAATAAATGCATACACAAATATCTTCCAGGGTTCACCGGTAAAATAATATATTATTAATTGTGTTTTTGTTGGTGCCAGTAAGGATAATGTATGGGAGGACTTGATATTTTATCCAGGGCATCCATTTCGTTTTCATTTATTTTCCACTTAAGAGCATCCAAATTATCCTGGAGCTGTTCCCTGTTTCTTACACCCAGTACAATGGTTGATACTCCGGGTTTATCTATGAGGTAATTAATAGAAGTCTGGGCAATAGAAGCATTATGATTTTTTGAGATTATTTCAAGATCATCAATAATATTAAAACCTTTTTCCAGGTCAAATGAGGGAACAAAAACACTTTTATTAATAAGAGCAACTCTTGATTCTTTTGGGAGCGAATCTCCTCTCCTGTATTTTCCGGTAAGAAATCCACCACTTAACGGGCTCCAGACCATTATCCCTACCCCCTCATCTATGCACAAAGGAATATGTTCGTATTCCATTTCACGGGCAAGAAGGGAATAATGACCCTGAAAGGTGACAAAACGTTCAAGACCCAGCTTATCAGATAATCCCAGGGCTTTCATCAATTGCCATGCTGAATAATTAGAACAGCCGATATACCTCACTTTTCCCCATCTTACGAGATCGTCCAAAGCTTTCAGGCTTTCATCAAGCGGGGTAGTGGCATCGATAGTATGAAGCATGTATACATCAATATAATCAGTATTAAGACGTCTTAAGCTATCGTGGCATCCTTCGATTATATGGTAACGGGAAGCACCCTTTTTATTTAAATCATCACTGCCAAGACTAAAATATACTTTTGTACAGATAATAGCATCTTTTCTTTTAGTACCCAGGGCCTTACCAAGTATTTCTTCAGATCTTCCCGAGGAATAAGCATCAGCAGTATCAAAGAAATTTATTCCTGCATCAAGAGCTGTGTCCAAGAGGATTTTTGCTTCAGAAACCTCTATTTCGCCTATTTCTGAAAATCTCCCTTTTCCACCGAAAGTCATAGTCCCAAGGCAGAGCTCAGAAACCTTAAGTCCTGATCTTCCCAGATTGTTCATTTTCATTTGTGACCCCCGTATTCTTAGATTGACTTTAATTTCCTAAAGATAATTATAAGTCAATATTAAGATATAATAAATTTATCTTTTTCATACAGTGTAGTGATTGCCAATATTAAATTTTTACAAGGGTGAAGAAAAAGGAAAAATAAATACCAATAAATGTATGAAGTAAATATTTTCACATGCTATACTCAGGTAATGCTTAAGAGAATTTTAGTAAATGAAATTAAAATCGCCTCAAGAAAGAAAATTTCTAAAAGATAAACGGATCTTTTTATGGAAATGTTTAATTTTATGAAATAATAATATTTGGGGGAAAAGGAAATCAAAAGGATGAAAACAATTGGGTTTGATAATGAGAAGTATCTAAAAGAACAGACTGCAGCAATTCTTGAAAGAGTAGAGAAATTTGATAAAAGATTATACCTTGAATTTGGTGGAAAACTTTCTTTCGATTACCATGCTGCAAGGGTGCTTCCCGGGTATGATCCAAATGTTAAAATCAGACTTCTTAAATCCCTTAAAGATAAAATCGACATAATTCTTTGTGTTTACGCCGGTGATATTGAGAGTGGAAGGGTGAGAGGGGACTTTGGCATTACTTATGACATAGCCACCCTAAAACTTATAGATGATCTTAGAAAATGGGGACTAGATATCCTGGCAGTTATAATTACCAGATTTGAGGGACAGCCTTCTGCAAAAGTCTTTAAAAATAAACTTGAGATGCGGGGAGTTAAAGTTTATAAACATTACCCCATTAAAGATTATCCGACAGATGTAGACTTGATCTGCAGTGGAGATGGTTTTGGAAAAAATGACTATATCGAATCACAAAAACAAATAGTAGTCGTTACTGCCCCCGGCCCGAATAGCGGAAAATTATCTACCTGTCTTTCACAACTATACCATGATCACAAAAATAAGATCAATTCCGGTTATGCTAAATTTGAGACATTTCCTATATGGAATCTCCCATTAAAGCATCCGGTCAATATTGCTTATGAAGCAGCCACTGCAGACATACAGGATTTTAACCTTGTGGACCCTTTTCATCTTTCTAAATATAATAAAACAGCAATAAATTACAATCGGGATGTTGAGAGTTTCCCCATACTTAAGCTTATAATAAGTAAAATAGTTGAAGATAATAATAATCACCCCCTATATAATTCACCTACTGATATGGGAGTGAACAGGGCCGGATTCGGTATTACAGACACTAAGATAGTCCAGGAAGCTGCAAAGCAAGAGCTTATCAGACGCTTTTTCCGTTACAATACTGAATATATGATGGGAATCGAAAAAAAGGAAACTGTGGAGCGGGTAAGGCTTTTAATGAAAGAGCTTGGAGTAAAAGTCAATGACAGGAAAGTAGTTGCAGCCTCAAGGAAAAGTGCCGGTGAAGCTGAGGAATCCGGGAAAGGTAATGATGGGATTTTTTGCGGTGCAGCGCTTGAATTAAGTGATGGTCGTATAATCACAGGTAAGAATTCGAAACTTATGCATGCATCATCAAGCCTTATCCTTAACTCGGTAAAGATACTCGCTAATATCCCTGATGAGATATTACTTCTTTCACCGCAGGTGATAAATCAAATATCTATGTTAAAAAAAGGCATCCTAAATGAAGAATCAGAGAGTATGGACCTTGAAGAGACATTAATAGCCCTCTCAATAAGTGCAACCACAAGTCATACTGCTGAATTAGCCATGAATAAGCTTAACCAGTTAAAGGGATGCGAGATGCACATGACCCATATCCCTACGCCAGGTGATGAAGTTGGATTAAAAAGGCTTGGCGTAAATCTCACAACTGACGGGAAGTTCTCATCACGTAGTTTATTTATCACCTGATGCTGATCACTTAATAAGTACCAAATACCTGAAGAGGGAAAAGTACAGCATTTGTAAAAGTTAGAATACTCCAACCCGGAAAGTTATTATTTATTTTAATATTCAATAATGTATGTATAAATATATTGCTAATTTTATATATAAAAATTTGTAAATATATA
>JAZFRP010000136.1:0-3062 GCA_036445715.1 Candidatus Humimicrobiaceae bacterium
TACACAAACAGATCGCTATGGATATCCTTGATGGTCTGGTTGAAGATTTAAAAGAAATAGCTGTTGTAGAGTTAAGGCCAAAACTGGATGGATACAATATGATAATGGTGCTTGCCCCGGTTTAATAAAATAATATATCTTAGAATAAATACTTAATAAAAAATATGATGATCTGCTAAGGAAGGATGAACAGTAATGCCAAAAATAAAGACTCACAAAGGAGCTTCAAAAAGATTTAAGCTTACCGGGAGTGGAAAGATAGTAAGGGAAAAAGCTTTTACCAACCATATTCTTACAAAAAAGAATGCAAAAAGAAAAAGAAGGCTTGGAAATGATATCGAAGTCTCAACCGCAGATACTAAAAAGGTTAAAAGACTTCTGAGAAAATAATAGAAAGGTATGAGAAGGAATGACTAGAGTAAAAAGAGGAACAATAAAAAATAAGCGACATAAAAAAGTATTAAAAGAAGCACGTGGATACCGCGGTTCCAGGAGCAGGACATTCAAATCTGCAAAGCAGCAGCTTATGAAATCATTAAGTTATTCATACAGGGATAGAAAAAATAATAAAAGAAATTTTAGAAGACTCTGGATAACAAGGATAAATGCAGCAGCAAGGATCAATGGTATTTCTTATAATGAATTTATAAATGGGCTTAAAAAAGCAAGTATTGAAATAAACAGGAAAATGTTGTCAGAGATTGCAGTCAGTGATCCTGATGCTTTCAAACAGCTTACTGAAGTTGCTAAAAAAGAATTAGTTTAATGCTAGGATCAACCAGAATAATATGAAAATAGAGGAACTTGAAAAAAAGATATCAGCCGAGCTGGAGAGTTTTAACTCAGATATGGCTAAAGCTGATAGTTTCGGTTCACTGGATAATATAAGAACAAAATATCTTGGAAAGAAAAGTTATTTGTCTGTAATGCAAAAGAGTATCGGGACATTGCCAAATGATTTAAAGCCCGTTGTAGGTAAAAATACAAATCTCTTGAGGCAAAGTCTTGAAGGATCGCTAAAAGAAAAAGAAAAAACCCTTAAAGCCGCTGAGATCGACAGCGAGATGCGAAAAGAGTCGTTCGATCTTTCTCTCCCGGGCAGGATAATGTCTTCTGGTACAAAAAATATTCTCTCCCAGGTCCTTGAAGATATTGAGGAAATATTTATCGGAATGGGATTTGAAATAGCGGAGGGCCCTGAGATAGAAACAGATTACTATAATTTTGAAGCATTAAATACTCCCGAGGATCATCCGGCAAGATCACTTCATGATACGATGTTTATAAGTGATAATGTATTACTCAGGACACAGACTTCTCCTGTCCAGATCAGGTATATGGAAGAGAATGAACCGCCGATAGCAATAATAGTACCGGGGAGAGTATATAGAAAAGATTATGATATTTCCCACACTCCCATGTTTACGCAGGTCGAAGGACTGGTGGTAGATGAAAATATCAATTTTGGCAATCTTAAGTGGACTCTTGAGACATTTGCAAGAGAAATATTCGGAAAAGACAGGAAGGTAAGATTCAGGCCCCACTATTTCCCTTTTACCGAACCCAGCGCAGAAGTAGATGTATCCTGTAATATTTGTGATGGAAGCGGATGCAGGGTATGTTCGGGAACCGGCTGGTTAGAGATATTGGGGGCAGGGATCGTCGATCCAAAATTGTATGGTTTTGTAAAATATGATCCTGAGAGATTTACAGGTTTTGCCTTTGGGATGGGTGTTGAAAGGATCTCAATGTTAAAATATGGGATCAATGACCTGAGGTTGTTTTTTGAAAATGACCTGCGTTTCATCAAACAGTTTTAATTGCGTATTCGAGATCTGTATTCACTGGTATAATCCAAAATTTTAATATTAGTGAATATGATTTAAATGGAAAGGAATAACGGATATTGAAAGTAACCCTTAATTGGATCAAGGAATTTCTGGATACTGATGATCTTGATGCTTCAGAAGTAGTAGAAATACTGACTATGAGTGGTACTGAAGTTGGAAAAATAGAGTATTTCGGTTCTAAATTTAAAAATATTGTTATAGGAGAAATAATAAGTTTTTCGCAGCACCCAAATGCCGATAAATTATCCCTTTGCAGGGTAAGTACGGGCAGTGAAGAACTTAGCATCGTATGCGGTGCAAACAACTTTAAACAAAATGACAGGGTAGCCGTAGCTCTTATAGGAGCAAAAATCGGTCCCATAGTAATAAAGAGAAGCAAGATCAGGGGCGAATATTCAGAGGGTATGATGTGTTCCGAAGCTGAACTCGGTCTGTCTTCTGAATCTGAAGGTATCATGATATTGGATGCCAGCTATCCATTGGGGGACAGCTTTGCAAAGACTGCAGGACTTGACGATGTCGTATATGAGCTCGAAATAACGCCAAATCGACCTGACTGCCTGAGTATTATAGGAATTGCAAGGGAAATAAGTGCTGTTACCGGGCACAAGCTGATTATCCCTGGATTTGACACAGAAAGTAAAATCAATCTTGATCCCGGTCTTGAAATTCAGATCAAAGATTATGAACTTTGTCCAAGATATTCAGCAAAAATATTTAAAGATATACCTTCAAAAAAATCACCGGAATGGCTGAAAAACAGGCTTATTCTATGCGGCATAAGACCTATTAGCCTGATCGTTGATCTAACAAATTATGTAATGCTTGAAACCGGCCAACCCATGCATGCATTTGACATCGACCTTCTGGATTCACCTAAAATAATAGTCAGGAAAGCTGATGCAGGTGAGAAAATAAGGACGATTGATGATACTGTGAGAAAGCTGGACCAGGATGCACTCCTGATAGCTGACGAGAAGAAAGCAGTGGCGCTTGCAGGCATTATGGGTGGAAAAGATACGGAAATAAACCCGGATACAAGAAATGTCCTACTCGAGTCCGCTAATTTCTCCGGACCTTCGATAATGCTTACTTCTAAAAAAACCGGTTTAAGATCTGAAGCCTCAAACAGATTTGAGAAAAAAATCGATCCAGGGCTCACAGTATTTGCACTTGAGAGATTTTACCAGCTTTTCAAAAATATTACAGGCT
>JAZFRP010000137.1:0-11549 GCA_036445715.1 Candidatus Humimicrobiaceae bacterium
ATAATGGCTATGGATATGAGATAGAAGGCAATGTATATTTTGATGTTGCCAAGTTTAAGGATTATGGAAAACTCTCTGGCCAGAAAATAGAAGAGATGAAAGATGACGGAGACTCTGAATACGTGAAAAAAAGCCGTATAGATTTTGCACTATGGAAAAAGGCAAAAGAAGGAGAACCCAGCTGGGACAGTCCCTGGGGTAAAGGGAGGCCCGGGTGGCATATTGAATGTTCTGCAATGTCTACAGATATTTTGGACCACAAGATAGACATCCATGGTGGAGGCATCGACCTGGTATTTCCACATCATGAAAATGAGATCGCCCAGTCAGAAGCAGCTTTTCCTGAAAAAGGCGGTTTTGTAAAATACTGGATGCATAATGGCATGATAGAAGTAAAGTCTGAGAAGATGTCAAAGTCACAGGGTCTTAAAGATGACTGGATCTTAAAAAATCTTTTGAAGAAATACTCACCTGATATTATTAAGATATATATACTCTCCACACATTACAGGAGTCCACTGGAGTTTAGCCGTAAAAAATTAACAGAGGCCGGTAAGGCTCTCGACAGGATAATAAATACTTTAAATAATATTGATTTTCTTCTCAGGGAAGCCGGGGATAAAAGTGGGATAAGCGGGAATGAAGCGCAAGAAGCTTCAAGGCTTAAAGAGATCATAGCCTTTACAGAAAAAGGCTTCAGGGATGCCATGGATGATGACTTTAATTCTGCAGGAGCTATTGGAGCCATATTTGAAATGATAAAGAATATAAATTCCATCATACAGAATGCTGATTTTAAGATCACCAAACCTGCAGCTTCTGAGCTAAATATTGCATACGGGAAGATAGTTGAACTTTGCTCTGTGCTTGGACTGACCCCCGGGAAAGGATCGGGCAAAGATAAGGATCAGGGGGACAGCGGGAGCAAAGAGATCCAGGGTCTTATAGATGAGAGAAACCAGGCAAGAAAAGACAGGGATTTTAAAAAAGCAGATGAAATACGGGACCTGTTTCTTTCCAGGGGGATAATCCTCGAAGATAGGAATGAGGGGACCATCTGGAAATACAAGAATAAGTAGTAAGACCTTAATATATCTTGACCTATTGACAATAGAAATGAGATCAAAATTAAATGAAGGATTCTGAATATCTTTTCGGTATAAATACATTAAATACACTTCTTGAAGTAAATACAGGCAATAGGAAGATCTTTGAGGTAATGATCTCTGCAGGCCGTAAAAAAGATAAACGTATAATAGATATCATAAATTTGGCTAAAAAGTGTAATGTTCCGGTCAGGATGATGGAAGACAGGGATTTTAAAGATCTATCTGGTGATCGGTCTAATCCCCAGGGGATAATGGCAATGGCTTCCTCGTATAATTCAGGGAACCTGGATGATTATCTTGAAAAAGAAGCCGGAGCAAGTTCAAGGCTGGTAATACTTGATGGTGTGACCGATGTAGGCAATTTTGGCTCGATTATAAGGAATTGTTATGCGTTTGGATTCGACGGTATCATAATCTCCCAAAACAGGAGTGTACCATTAAATAAGATGGTCTCAAAAATATCGGCCGGGGCACTGGAAGGTATCAGGATATTCAAGGTCTCAAATATTGTAAAGACGATAAAGAAATTGAAGACTGCACAATTCTGGATATACGGAACAACACTTACAGAAGACAAGCGGCTAGAAGTCCTTGAGAAAACTGATTTTACATTTCCAATGGCACTTGTAATGGGAAGTGAAGACAGGGGCATGAGCAGGCTTGTCAGTGAAAATTGTGATGTCCTGGTCTCGATCAGGCTCACTGGCAGTATGCAGTCTTTGAATGTATCAGTAGCAAGCGGTATCATATTGCATCATATACAGGAGAAATCTATTGGAGCGGGAGGCAATTGAAAGATTTATTGATCATAGACGGGCATAATTATATTTTTAATTTCCACAATACCGGTAAATTAAAAAGCACGGATATTGAAAATTTAAAGGACCAGCTTGTCTCAGATCTTTCAGCCTATGGGTCCCAAAAAGAATGTAGTATTATTGCAGTCTTTGATGCAAAAGGGAGTTCTAATAGGGTAAGAGGCGTTCAAACTATTGATAATATAGAAATAATATATTCCAGGGAAGGTGAGACAGCAGATACGGTTATTGAGGAACTAGTAAGAAAATGGTCCGAACAGAGAAGAGTATTTGTTGTAACATCAGATTATTCTCAGCAGAAGGTAATCTTTGGAAAAAATACTACGCGTAAATCCAGCAGGGAATTCAGCCTGGAAATAAATGCTGTGAAAGAAAATATCAGGCATGCCATAAAGGAAAATAAGAACCGGTCCGGTGGAAATTTTTTCCCGCTGGAGAAAAGACTTGATCCAAAAACAAAGAAGAAAATCTCAGACCTGCGGAAAAAATAATCAAATGGTATTAAGTAAAAACCTACTACTTGTAACCTCAGTAATTCTTATGATCTTGTGTATTATCCCTATTACAGGCTGCGGGCTCTTTTATGATTTTGACCGTAATGAAAACAATGCATATAAAGAAATAATAATAGATGAAGCAGGACAGGACAGGGACACTTCCCAGGGAAAAGATAGCCATAGTTACCCCATGGATGAAGTGATAGAAGTGATAGATGGGGATACGATAGTGCTCTCCGGTGGTGAAAGGGTCAGGTTTATAGGAATGAATACTCCTGAGGAAGGGATGTATTTCTATAAGGAGGCCCGTGATGTGCTTAAAATAATGATTCTGGGAAAAGAGGTCCGGCTGGAAAAAGATATATCTGATTATGATCAATATGGCAGAAAACTCCGTTATATTTACCATGATGATATATTTGTAAATCTTGAGATGGTGAAAAGGGGATTTGCCAATATGTTCACCTATCCCCCCGACGTGAAATATTCAGAGCAGTTCCTGGAAGCTGAAAGATATGCCAGGGGAAACAATCTTGGCCTCTGGGAATCATCAAAAATAGATATGGTCAGCATAGAGATCATTTTTGATGCCCGTGGGAACGACAATGAAAATATAAATGGAGAATCTGTAATACTTGAAAACATCGGTTCAAAAATACTGGATACTTCAGGTTGGACGATAAAGGACAGTGGAACTAGCATATACCATTTTGGCAGCTATAAGTTCAATCCGGATACAAGGATAATATTATTTTCAGGTGAAGGAAAAGATAAAAATGAAGATGGTGAAAAAAGATATTTGTTTTGGAACAGTCAAAGGCCGGTATGGAATAATGATCACGATACTCTCTATCTCAGGGATAAAGAAGGACTGTTAATAGAGATCTATAATTACTAGGAGCCTTTCGGGGAACAGGACCCGGGTTTGCAGTCTGGTATTTTTAAGCAGATCAAGGCTTTTATTATTTAAACTCTTCATCAATAAAGTGAGTATGGATATTTCCCTTAATAAAGTTCTTATTGGCAAGGATCCTCTTGTGAAATGGTATTGTTGTCCTTATACCTTCAATTTTAAACTCCTCAAGAGCCCTCACAGAGCGTGCAATGGCACTTTTACGGTCATTGTCCCAGATTATGAGCTTTGCGATCAGTGAGTCATAAAATGGGGATATTTCGGTGTTTGGCCCAATAAATGTATCAACCCTTACCCCGGGACCTCCAGGCAGGAAGCTTCTTGTTATTATTCCCGGACTGGGAGCAAAATCATTCTGGGGATCCTCAGCATTTATCCTGAATTCTATTGCATGTCCCCTGGGGAAATAATGTTCCTTGTGATCATTGGTCCTTCCTCCCGAAGCTAATTTTATCTGTTCCTTGATCAAGTCCATGCCGATCACGACTTCAGTCACAGGGTGTTCGACCTGTATCCTTGTATTTACCTCAATAAAATAAAAATTATTATTCTCATCCAGCAAGAATTCTATCGTACCAAGGTTTTTATAGTTTATTGCTTTTGCTGCTCTTACCGCATACTCCCTCATGAGTCTTGAAAGTTTTGGAGGAAGGTCCACTGCAGGAGCCTCTTCTATAAGTTTCTGGTGCCTTCTCTGTATGGAGCATTCCCTTTCACCGACACAGATGGTCCTTCCAAAATTATCTGCTACTATCTGGAATTCTATATGCCTTGGTTTTGAGATATATTTTTCAATATAGACATCCCCCACACCAAAAGCTTTTTCCGATTCAGCTTTGGCCAATGGATAAAATTCAAAAAGATCCTTTTTGTTATTGCATATCCGCATGCCTTTTCCGCCTCCACCAAAAGCGGCCTTGATTATAACAGGATATCCCAATTTCTGGCATAATCTTGCTGCAGATTTAAGGTCCTTTATATTACCATTTGAGCCGGGGATCACGGGGATCTTGTTTTGGTTCATCACCTCTATAGCCTTTGATTTATTGCCTGCAAGCGCTATGGCTTCAGCCGGAGGTCCGATAAATGTGAGGTCATTATCCTGGCAAACATTTACAAACTGATCATTTTCTGCAAGAAAACCATAGCCGGGATGAACAGCATCGCAATTAGTGATCTGTGCAGCAGTTATAAGATTATCTATATTTAAATAGCTCTTGATAGGTTGCGGAGGGCCTATACATATGCTTTTATCAGCCATCTTACGGTGTATTGAATCTTTATCTGCCGTTGAATATACTGATACACATTCTATATTTAATTCCCTGCAGGCCCTAATTATCCTTATAGCTATTTCGCCCCTGTTGGCGATAAGTATTCTTTTAAACATGGAGTTATGCTAGTCTTTCTTAATTACCATTATAGTTTGATCAAATTCTACAGCATCCTCATCGGAAATCAGGATCTTTTCAATTATTCCGGTATATTCAGAATCTACCTTATTCATCAGCTTCATAGCCTCGATGATAAACAAGGTGTCGCCTTTTTTGACTTTATCTCCAGCTTTTACAAATGAGGATTCACCTGGAGCAGGGGAAGCATAAAAAGTGCCCACGATAGGAGCTTTTATTTCTACCATACCCTCTTTTAAAACCAGCCCGGGAGCTGGAGGAGTTTGCTGGGCTGAAGTTTGAGCCGGTTGGGAAGCCGGTTTCTTATCGGTGCTGTTTATAGAGATCTTGATATCACCAAGCTCAAATTTAATCTCATCAATATTACTGCTTTCAACAATATTTGTTATTTCCTTAAGTTTTTTGGTATCAAGACCTGCAAGACCCGAAAGTGAAACGGATTCACTGGATTTTTTACCTGTAGTTTTTACTTTTTGTGTTTTGATCTTTGTTGAGGGCCTGATGCCTCTAATATGCTCAAGGTAGCCTTTAGTCTTCTCCGGCGAGATGCAATAGCTCAGGATATCTTCACTCTTATTGCTTAATCTTTCAATTTCCTCTGCGCACTGCTTATAGGTGTCCTCAATTACAATATCCTGCTTTTTGTCCCCGTTTTCCGTAGTTGTCAGGACTTCAAGCCTTTCGAGGACTTTATTGCTTATTTTTCTGGGAAGTTTGCCGAAATTTCCCCATATTAATTTTTTGATCTCATCACAAAGGATTTCCCACCTATAGTCTGATATGACGCTGTTTAATATCGCCTGGCTTCCTATTATCTGGCCCACGGGAGTTGAAAGAGAAGGATTTCCAATTTCACTTTTGATCCGGAATACTTCTTCCAGAACAGAATCAAGCGATTCTTCTTCACCGATCTCTAAAAGCTGCTGTTCTATATTTGTTATGAGCCATTTTGGCATAAGATTCTTATTTGCATGATGAAGAATGAATCTTGTAGAGAAAAGATCCTGTTTGATATGAGGATAGACATATTTCTTTATGATCTCACCAAGCTCCGCTACCTTGTTATAATCAAGTTTATAGGACACATCTGTATCCTTTAAACTTAGGAGGAATGAAAATACCGTGGAAGTAAAATCATTATATGAAGATGGTAAAAAACTAAGGTCCACTCCGCTGCAGCCATTGGTCACTGCTTCAAAATAATTAAGAGTCTGGAGTCCCCTGAGATTGGAGACGCTGAAATATACAGGGATCTTTATTTTTTGGGAAAGCATCTTAAAGAGTTCATTCGACTTTTTTGGAAGCATTGTAGATTCAGCATCTTTGATACATATGCTTGAGCAACCCATTTCCACCAGCTTATTTGCTGTATCAGGGTAATAGTCAAGTTTTTGAAGGTCATCATATATAATGGTTCCCTGGCAGTCTGCTTTGTTCTTAATGATCTCCCCAATGGTAAACTCCATGTTTTTCAAGTCATTTAAACTATCATAGACCCTGAATATGCTGATCCCGCTATCAATACTTTGTTTTATAAATTTTTCTATAATATTATCTGAATATATCTCAAGGCCCGTCATATTCCTTGCTCCTATCAAAGCCTGGAGTGGAATCGAGGGAATAATATTTTTCACAAACCGGGTCACCTGGAAGGGATTCATATTTAATCTGCTCTCAAGCATTTTTTCAAAGCTTGAGCCTCCCATTATTTCAAGACTGTCATATTTAAGTCCGCTGAAACCTTCCATAATAGATTGGAAGCTCTTCTTATCCAGTGTATCAAGATCGATATTTTGAAAAATATCCCGAACAGTTATGTCATTTATGCTTACAGTTTTCATTTTCTTTTTTTGCCTAACTCTAAAACATTGATTATTATCAAAATCTTAAGGAGGTCCATTATTATAAAGGGTTCAATACCAGATTTCCAGGTCATAAATATTATCTCAGAAGTGGGAAGGCCGGGATATAATGAGAAAAGGAATCCAAAAAGATGCATATATCCTAATAAATATATGATCATAAGACCCGTAATACATGAAGATAATCCGGCCAGGAGACCGCCCAAAGCAGGTGTCCCGCTTTCGTCTTTAAGGCTCTGGTAGAGGAATCCGCAATAATATGCAGCTACTGCAAATCCGATAATATAACCGGCAGTAGGTCCTGCAAGGACCATTGGTCCACCTTTAAAACCTGCAAATACCGGAAGACCCGCAAGTCCCATCGAAATATATAGAAGCTGGCTTGTCAGTGCCCAGGGTCCGCCAAGCATTATGGCTGAAAAGAGAACTGTTAGAACCTGCATGGTCACAGGTACCGGTGTAAAAGGTAAGTAAAAAAATGAATTTGCCGAAACCACCATAAGTAGTGCAAATATAATGGAAAATGTAAGTTTTATCGTTATTTTCTGAATACCTGGATAAATTGTGCTTTCCGTAGATTCAGGTACAGGTATTATCCCATTATTAACCATTAAAAACCTTTCTGTCTGCAAGATGATCTAATTTGTGTGAAAGTCCTGTACCTAAGACGCTTGCTTCAATATAAAAGTTTCAAGATGGTAGGCTGTCAAGACAGCAAAATGTGAAACTATTAGATTATACCCCCGTCTTTCTATAAAGTTGGTTTTGTAAAATAATAATACTCGGGGGACCTATGCACTACCTTTTAACTGAAGATCAAAAAATGATAGTAGATATTTGCCGCCAGATAGTCGATGAGAGGATCAAGCCTGTCAGGGCTGAGCTTGATGAGAAAGCGGAATTCCCATGGGAGATAATCAAAGAGATCGCAAAGAGTGATCTATTCAGGCTTTTTATAAAAGAGGAATATGAGGGGATGGGTACCGGAATATTTGAAGTATGTCTTGCGACAGAGGAGCTTTCAAGAGGAGATCTTTCTGTAGCAACCTCCTTTGCTGCTTCCGGACTGGGTCTTATACCGATAAATGTCGGTGGAAGTGATGAGCAGAAAAAAAGATTTCTTCCCCAGCTTGCAAGCGGTGAAAAACTTGCTGCATTCGGCCTGACCGAAGCTGAGGCAGGCAGCGATGCCGGCGCCATCAGGACAACTGCTGTAAAAGACGGGGATCATTATATATTAAACGGAACGAAACAGTGGATCACAAATGGCGGGGAGGCAGATATATATACAATATTTGCTATGACCAATCCTGGAAAGGGTGCAAGGGGTGCAAGCGCGATAATAGTTGAAAAGGGCACTCCGGGTTTTGAATTTGGAAAAAAGGAAGATAAACTGGGCATCCGGGCATCCGCCACAAGAGAACTGATTTTTACTGATTGCAAAGTTCCTGCAGAAAATCTCCTTGGACGTGAAGGAATGGGCTTTATTATAGCTATGAAGACTTTTGATGAGTCAAGGCCGGCAGTAGGGGCACAGGCAGTAGGTGTTGCACAGGGAGCACTCGAAGAAGCTCTTGAATACTCCAAGATAAGGAAACAATTTGGTGCGCCGATATCTTCATTCCAGGCGATCCAGCACATGCTGGCGGATATGGCAACAAGTGTAGAAGCAGCAAGATCTCTCGTATACCATACAGCCAGGGTCATCGATAGCGGTGAAAAAAATGCATCCAGGCTATCAGCAATGTCAAAACTTTTTGCTTCTGATATGGCCATGAAGGTCACAACGGATGCTGTCCAGATTCTGGCCGGATATGGATATATGAGGGAATACCCGGTTGAGAAGATGATGAGGGATGCAAAGATAACACAAATATATGAGGGAACGAACCAGATCCAGAGAAATGTCATTGCGCTGGACATGATAAAAAGAGGAGTAATCTAGAAAGTGGGTAAATAAATGAAAATAGCAGTTTGCATAAAACAGGTACCGGGAACAGTAGACATAAAAATAGATCCGGAAACAAATACTCTGATAAGACAGGGGATGGAGAATATAATAAATCCTTTTGATACATATGCCGTTGAAGAGGGTGTAAGGATAAAGGAAAGGCTGGATGCTGATGAGGGCTTTATGGAGCAGTCCGAGGTCATTGCAATGACTATGGGACCTCCACAGGCAGAAGAGATGCTTAAGGAAGCAGTAGCATCCGGCGTAGACAGAGTCGTGCTGCTTTCCGACCGGGCTTTCGCGGGAGCGGATACCTGGGCCACTTCCGTTACTCTTGCAATGGCTATTGATAAACTTGAGGATGTCAGGCTTGTGATATTCGGCAAACAGACACTTGATGGTGACACCGGACAGGTCGGCCCGGAACTTGCTCAGAGGATGAATATTCCATTTATAGGGTATGTAAGCGAGATAATGGAAATATCTGCCAGAAAAATAAAGGTCAAAAGGCTTGCCGAGGATAGATATGAGATATTTGAGGTCAGGCTTCCTGCAGCGATCTCAGTTATCAAGGACATAAATACCCCCAGGGTGCCTTCACTAAGAGGAAAGATGAAAGCCAGGAGTGCAGAGGTCCCTGTTTGGACAGCAGATGACCTTGGAGCTGATAAAGATGAATTAGGGCTTTCCGGTTCATATACCCAGGTAGTAAAGATATTCACTCCTAAAATGGTGCATGATGTAAGCATGATAGAGGGAACACCTGAAGAGCAGGTAGAAGAATTGTTTAAAAATCTTAAAAGCTTAAATATAGTCAGTTAGGGGGATTATTACTTTATGGAGATCAAGGTAAATGAAAGCACATGTACGGGATGCAGCCTCTGCAAAGGCGCCTGCCTGTATGATGCTATTGAAATAGAAGATGGTATAGCAGTTATCAGTGAAGCTTGCGTTTTCTGTGGAGCATGCGTAGATAGCTGCAAAGATGAATCAATCGAGATAATAGGACTGGATACAGAAGAAAAAGATTTTTCAGATTACAGGGGAGTATGGGTATACCTTGAGGCCCATGGAAATGAGTTAGCCGATGTCGGACTTGAACTTCTGAGCGAAGGCAGGAAACTTGCCGATAAACTTAAAGTACCCCTGGCCGGTATAGCTATCGGAAGCGGCATTGAGGAAAATTCCAGGGTAGCTTTCCAGTATGGTATGGATAAGCTATACATCGTAGATGATCCTGTTTTTGAGAATAATATTGATGATATTTTTTCAAAAGCGCTTGTCCAATTGATAAGCAAGCACAAACCAGAGATATTTCTGGCCGGAGCCACATCCTTTGGAAGGACCCTGGTGCCCAAAGTCGCCGCAATTCTAAGGACAGGACTTACAGCTGATTGTACAGGACTTGCCATTGATGATGATAAAAAGATACTTCTCCAGACAAGACCTACATTTGGCGGGAATATACTTGCTACTATAATCACCAGGAATGCAAGACCGCAGATGGCTACTGTAAGACCGCATGTAATGGAGAAGAAAGCTACTGTTGCAGATATTGGTGATATTTCGGATAAAGTGATCAAGGTAGAAATAGATCCTAAAAATTTCAAGACTAAATATAAAATGCTGGGGACTGAAACTGAAAAAGGCGAGAAAATAAATATAACTGATTATGAAGTGATCGTCTCGGGCGGAAGAGGACTTGGCAGCGGTGAAAAGTTTGAACTTCTAAAGGAACTTGCCGACACTTTAAGCGGAGTAGTGGGCGCCTCAAGAGCTGCTGTTGATTCAGGATGGATATCATATCCTCATCAGGTGGGCCAGACAGGAAAGACCGTTAATCCAAAGATCTACATAGCATGCGGTATTTCCGGGGCCATACAGCACCTGGCGGGAATGCAGACTTCTGATATTATCATCGCTATAAACAAGGACCCGAATGCACCGATCTTTAAAGTGGCAAATTATGGTATTGTCGGTGATCTGTTTGAAATAATACCTATGCTTATAAAAAGGATAAAGGACGGAAAACCTCTTGTTTAGTCCAGCCTGATCCAGGTTCTGTAAAATATTTTTGATCTATTGATACCTGATATTATTTTCCCACTTGGAAAAAAGCGACTTGAAGTCCCCGGTAGTGGAAAAGTAATCATATGATATCTCAAGATCATCAAGTATTTTTGCTACGATCAATTCCCTATCGGCTTTCCTGCCCAGTATTCTCTGGATGCTTGTAGCCATATTGTCCAGCTTACCAAGGGTTTTATCGTCAATATTCACATTGATCCCAATTCCAATGATCACTGCCTGAAGCTGCCCAAATTTTTTTAATTCAGAAAGTATTCCGCCAAATTTATATTCACCATAGTAGAGGTCATTGGGCCATTTTATATCTACATTTATATTGTATATATCCAGAAGCGCTTCTGAGACAGAAAAAGCAGCAATGAGGGTAAGATTGGGAAGCTCTACCGGGTGAATATCTGTGATGATTATCAGTGAAAACCATAATCCTCCACGGGGAGAGAGCCATTTGTGCTTGAATCGGCCCCTGCCGCTTATCTGTTTTTCTGAAAGGACCAGTGTCCCGTCGAGTCTTTCAAGGTTCCCGTCCCGGCTTTTTTCTATCAGTCCGGCAGCGTAGTCATTAGTCGATTCAATACTATTAAAATATTTAAATTTTCGCCCAAGCCTGGAAGTATTAAGCAGTTTATTAAATTTGACTGTATCAAAATTTTCCATAATATGGTTTTTAATCACACTTTTTTCTCTTTTTTATATTTCCTGTATTTTTTTAAGATAAAATACTATAAAAATAATAAGATAAAAAATAATATAATGAAATTACTTTTTTAAAAATTATATTTCAATCATTAATTTTTTATATTGTTCCCATTGTGCCTCTTTGATTGAAACCATAAAAATACTAATCCGTCTAAAAACTAAGTCAAGTCAGGTTTGAACAATAAAACAATAAATTTGGTATA
>JAZFRP010000138.1:0-6238 GCA_036445715.1 Candidatus Humimicrobiaceae bacterium
AAGATCCCTTACAGTAACCATGCTGTTAAAATTCTGATCATTGCTTTTTTGAAGCTTCTCTAATCTGTTGATATCGGTTTTTTCATAATCGATCATGTCCGGACTTATCCTCTTTCCATTTATTACAACCTCCCTTTCCCGGGCTTTAATAAATATTGACGGATTATCCTTTAATATTTCTTTTACACATATCATCTTACCATTATTCTTGATCTGGATATTTATTTTTTCAATATCCGGTATCTCTTTGAGTTTCACGGATCCTTTGGCACAAAACCCGCCAATCTTGGTCCTCTCGAGGCCACAAAGTGCTGCAACTGTTCCGAGGGCTTTTCCAATATCGCTTGCAAGGGATCTTATATAAGTCCCGGAGCTGCAGCATACCTTGATGGTCAATATATCGCCATCAAAATCTTTTACCTCTATCCCGCTGATCTCAATATCCCTGATTTTTCTCTCTACCGACCTGCCTGTCCGGGCAATTTTGTATAAAGGTTTTCCATTATGCTTTATAGCCGAGTACATCGGCGGCACCTGCTTGATCTTTCCCTTGAAATCATCCAGGACTTTATTGATTTTGTTAATGCTCAAACCTGCAGCATCCTTACGGGATATTATCTTTCCTTCAATATCAAGAGTATCTGTCTCGATGCCAAATTTTATCCTGGCTATATACTCTTTTGGAAGCTTCAGGAATGCATCTGCAAATTTAGTAGCTTTATTGACAAGGATTATCATGAGTCCGGAAGCTAAAGGGTCCAGGGTTCCGCTGTGGCCTATTTTATTTAAAAAAAAACTTTCTTAAATTCCCTCAATATATCATATGAGGTATGGCCGGATGGTTTATCTACCAGTATGATACCATTAAATTTTTCAAGCACTGAAGACTTTGCTTTTTTCATTATTATATTATATTGTCCCCGATAGTTTTTTCAAGTCTGGCCATCACGGTTTTTAAATTTCCCTCATCCCTGTAGGCAGAAGCAGCCCTGTGGCCTCCTCCCCCAAATTTTGAAGCAATTTCTGACAGGTCTATTTTGCTATCAGAGGTCCTCAGGCTTACTTTATAAGAATTCCTATTTATTTGCTTTATAAGTGCGGTGATACTTGTTCCTTCAGCACTTCTCAGTAGATCAATAATACCATCCTGTGAATAAAAGGGGATCTTCAATTTTTTAAAATCACTATTAAGTACATATGAATACAGTAAACTTAAATGTTTGATATGCCTGATCCTGCTAAACACCATCTGTATAAGTTTAAAGCGCCCGATTGGATCACTTTCGTATATGTATTCATATACCTCTGAAGGACGGATCCCGTATTCGAGAAGTTCACTAGTTATTTTGTGGATATCAGCTGTGGTATTGTTGAATTGAAATTTTCCGGTGTCCGTCAATATTCCGACATAAATACTTATGGCTATATCATAATCAAATAAAGACCTGTATTTAGCCGATATGAATCCATACAGGATCTCGGCAGTGGCTGATTTACTGCCATCAACAATATCAATATCCCCGAAATAAGTATTGCTTCTGTGATGGTCGATATTTATGATACAGCTTATATTTTCCTTTATCCGGGCAATATCAAGACCTGCCCTGTTTTCATCTGCACAATCAAGGAATATGCAAACATATTTTTTATCACCGGTACTTATTTGGGTAATATCTTCTTTTATTCCGGCAAAACCGGGAAGGAACTTATATTGATAGGGTAAAATACTTTTACAAAGCATTTTTGAATTTTTCCCAAGTTTTATCAATATATCGTGCAGCGCAGTCATTGATCCCAGTGCATCACCATCAGGAAAAATATGGGTAATGATAAGAAAATCATCATTGCTATTGATTATTTCTGATAGTTCTTCATATAAAGCTTCCGGACCGGGTTCAGCTTTCATTTTCGTTTTCCTTGTTTATATTGATCTCTTCTAATATTTCTGAAATTTTAAGTCCCCTGTCTATAGATCCATCATATATAAATTTTAATTCAGGGACATTCCGCAACCTCATCCGGCGGGTAAGGTTTTTTTTAATAAATCCACTGCATTTTTTTAGAGCATCCAAACGCTTTTCATGCTGATCATCTTTGTCCATTATGCTTACATAGATATCCAGGTATTTTCCATCAGGAGACAGCCTTGTATCAGTAATAGTGATAAAACCGATCCTTGGGTCCTTGATCTTTGTATTAATTATAAAACTGATCTCGCGTTGGATATCGATTGCAAGTTTTTTGATCTTGTCCAAAATGCCTTATGTCTTAAGTTTGTTTTACTTCAAAAAATTCGAGTACATCATCTTTTTTTATGTCCTGGAAATTTTCCAGTTTGATCCCGCATTCATATCCGGAAGCAACAGTCTTTACATCATCCTTGAAACGCCTCAGGGTACCGATCCTGCCTTCATTTACGATCGCACCGTCCCGTATGACTCTTGTCATGTCACTTCTTTCAACAGAACCTTCGGTTATATAGCATCCGGCAACCTGACCGATCTTTGATACCTTAAAGACCTCGCGCACATCGGCTTTTCCTTTTTCAACGATAACTATCTCCGGTTCAAGCAGTCCTTCAAAAGCCAGCTTGATATCATCGATCAATTTATAAATGATCCGGTATGTCCTGAGATCGATTTTTTCTTTTTTATTTAACTCTACAGCCTTGGCAGTAGGCACTACTCCGAATCCTATGACTATTGCATTGGCTGCAGAAGCAAGCAGTATATTACTATCTGTTATTGCTCCGATACCTTTATGGATGATCTCAATTTTTATATCTTCATGTTCGATATTGCCCAGGGATTTTTCAACAGCATCTACCGAGCCCCCTGATTCAGCTTTAAGTATTATCTTAAGCTTCTTTAATTCTTCTTCCCTGGCTATTTCTGCCAGGTTCTCGAGTGTGACTATTTGTTTTGATTCTTCTATCTGGGAGATCTTTTTTTCATAGTTTTTCCTGGCCAGCAGTTCTTTTGCAACTTTTTCATTCTTTACAATAAATAACTTGTCTCCAGCCCCGGGGACAGATGAGAATCCTGTTATTTCCACCGGCTGGGAAAGTAGTGCTTCTTTTAATTTATTTCCTGTTTCATCTTTTATGGATCTTATCCTTCCATAAGATTCACCGGTTACAAAAGAGTCGCCTACCTTTATTTTTCCTCTTTTTACAACTAATGTTCCAATGGCACCCATGCCCTTATCAAGTCTTGATTCTATTATTATTCCCATACCTACAGCTGTTGGATTACCTTTTATCTCATTCATATCTGCCACCAATAGGACCATTTCAAGAAGCTCATCCAGCTTGATCTTATTTTTTGCAGATATCTCGACCACTACTGTATCTCCTCCCCATTCCTCGGGTACAAGATCGTGTTCAGTAAGACTCTGCTTTATCCTGTTTGGATCAGCATTTGGAAGATCTATTTTATTGACAGCTATTATCATCGGTACGCCGGCATCCTTAGCATGGTCTATTGCTTCAATGGTCTGTGGCATTATCCCGTCATCTGCAGCAACAACAATGATCGCTATGTCAGTGACTCTAGCTCCCCTGGCCCTTATAGCAGTAAAAGCTTCATGGCCCGGTGTATCTATAAAAGTTATCTTACGGTCATTAAACTCTACCTGGTAAGCTCCTATATGCTGTGTTATGCCGCCAGCCTCATTATCAGCTACTTCTGTTTCCCTTATTGAATCAAGAAGTGTCGTTTTACCATGATCGACATGACCCATAACAGTAACAATCGGAGCCCTCTCTATAAGTTCGTCAGGATCATCCTGGTATACTTCTTCCATTTTCTCCTCAAAACCGATCATCCTGTATTTGAAATCGTATTCATGCGAAAGATATTCAATCAATTCTTTTGTAAGGGTATCATTTAAAGTGATTACCTCACCCATATTAAAGAGAATAGTTATTATTTCATTTGATGGAATACTTACTCTTTCGGAAAGCTGTTTTACGGTAACACCTTCAGGAATTTCTACAATTTTCTTTATTCCAGGTCTTTTCTTCCTGGCTTCTTCCAGCGTTTGCTTTTCCTTTGTTCCCGCTTTTTTCCTGGCCTTTCCTGTATCCGCTCTCTTTTTCTGGAGAAATCTTGCTTTCAGCCTTCCATCTTTTTCTTCTCTGTCAAGCTCTTTTGAAAGGACGCTTTGAATATTTATCTTCTTTTCTTCTTCCCAGCCTACCTTCTTCTTATGTTTTGATCCGGGATCTTCATTTTCTCCATATTCAGTTTCTTCAATTTCCGGGGCCTTTTCTTTTTTCAGGCCTTTCACGGATCCTGTCTTCTTTTTCCCGGCTACAGGTTTTATTATTTCATTATCCGGTAATTTCTCTGCTTTTTTCTTTTTTACCTGTTTTTTCTTTGATTTTTCAGCTTCTTTCTTTTCTTCTTCCTCGGCTTTTTTTACAGCTTCAAGGGCCACTATTTTAGCTTCCTTATCTTTTATCTTTTCTTCTTCAGCTCTCTTTTTAGCTTCCTCGGCTCTTATCTTTTCTTCTATTGCTTTTTTCTTATCTTCCTGAATTTTTTTCTTGGCGTCTTCAGCCTTTTTCTTTTCTTCTTCCCTGGCTTTCTTTGCAGCTTCCCTTGCATTCTTTGCGGCTTCCTTGACTTTCCTGGCTTCTTCCTTTTTTTTCTTCTCAGCGTCCTTAATTTTTTTTTCAGCTTCTAAGATCTTTTCTTCAGCTTCCCTTGCCTTTTTTTCTACAGCTTCCCTTGCTTTTCTTTTTTCGGCCCTTATCAGGGCTACCCCGATCTTTTTTACTTGAGAATCATTTAATACTGACATCTCTCCCTTAATGGAAATACCGAGACTGTCACAGATATCAAAAATATCATTTGTAGTTAAATTCTTCTCTTTTGCTAATTCAATAACTTTAATAACGACCACTTCCTATAGCTGATAAACCAAAAATCTATCTATATCTTTTATATTACTTCTAGAATCTTGTCCGTGAACTGGATCTTGGCTTGTTCTCGGATAGGCTTCTAACTTTCCCCGGTTTCTGTTTCTTCTTCCTGACCAAGGACTCGTTCCTCTCTTGCTTCAGCAAGCTCATCTTCAAATTGTTTTTCACTTTTTATATCAACTTTCCATCCGGTCAGTTTAGCTGCAAGTCTTGCATTCTGTCCTTCCCTCCCGATTGCCAGGGAAAGTTGATCATTTGACACAACTACAAGGGAAAATTTATTCTCATCATCAATAAGCACCTTATGTACCCTTGCAGGACTCAATGAATTTTTTATATATGTAACAATATCATCACTATAATCAACAATATCTATCTTTTCACCACCAAGTTCATCAACTACCATTTTAACCCTTGACCCTTTTGGCCCAACACATGCCCCTACAGGGTCAACATTTTTTTCATTGGAAGCAACAGCTATCTTTGTCCGGTAACCTGCTTCACGGGCGATACTCTTGATCTCCACTATTCCTTCATATATCTCCGGGACCTCAAGCTCAAAAAGCTTCCTTATTAATCCTGTATGTGAGCGCGATACTATTACCTGGGGGCCCTTTGTTGTTTTTCTTACATCAGATATATAACATTTTACTCTCTCTCCATGTCTGTATCTCTCGCCGGGAGCCTGTTCGTATTGAGGAAGAAGGGCCTCTACCTTTCCAAGGTCGACAAGAGTAAATCTTGAATCACTCTGCTGTACTATCCCGGTAACCAGATCCCCTACCCTGTCCTTAAACTCATCATACATTATCTCTCTTTCGGCTTCTTTCATCCTTTGCCTTATAACCTGCTTTGCTGTTTGAGCGGCTATCCTTCCAAAATTATCTGGAGTGACATCAATTTCACTCACATCGATCTCTTTGCCCTCGTTTTCAGTGTCCTCGATTATCTTATATACCTTTATTTCCCCGCTTTTGGTATCAATATCGATCCTGCATTCATACTCAACCTGGTAGTTTTTTTTATAGGCTGCAGCAAGGGCGATCTCAAGAGCTTCTATTATGGTTTCCATCTTAATGCCCTTTTCTCTTTCCAGCTCGACAAGTGCCGCAATCAGTTGTTTATTCACCCAAATCACCTACATTTTGTTAAATAATTTTTAATCAAAAAAATAGTGGGAGATTACCCACTATTTTTAGTCATCTCATCTTAAAATTTCGTAAAGAGTATAGCATAAAATAAAAAAAAGTTACATAAATTTACGGCTATATCTGTATCAATTCTTTAAGGTTTGTATACCTCTTTTCTACA
>JAZFRP010000139.1:0-2089 GCA_036445715.1 Candidatus Humimicrobiaceae bacterium
ATCCAGAACATCAAACAAGGCCGATAATGTATTGAAGCTTGTACTTTTTATTGACTTAAATCTACTTATTGCTTTTCCGGATAGTTCTATATTTAATATCCTGCGGTCCTCTTCATTCCTCTTTCTCGAAAGGAATTCCCTTTTTACAAGTCCATCTACTATCTGGGTAGCCGCACTACTGGTTATTCCTAAAAGATTTGCAAGATCCTTAATATTTATAATACCGCTCTTTTTGACATGATGCAGAACTATCCATTGGGGATGAGTTATCTGCATCTCACCAGATAAATGATGCATCTCGGAAGCGATCTTACGCCTGATCGAATACAGGGACTCTGTGATCTCCTCTACCATCTTTCTTCTATTTTCCACTTCGCTCCTTTAATGACCAGATTAACACCCGGCACTTTTCAATAAAAATAACAAAATTTTTTTAATTAAGTAACTAAATCAATAAGTATCTTAACTAATATTTCTCAATTGTCAATAGCATTTATGATTATTTGTGATTATTAAATTCTGTGATTCATAGAATCAGGTAACTATATAATGATCGTTTGAGGGTCTTCACCGGTGTGTACGATCTTCCACTCATTTTCATCTTTATCAAAATCTGCTATTTTTTCTATAGGAAGCTTCATATATTTACCTTCGCCTATTGCCGCGACCTTACCATCCGGAAGTACTATCTTTCCTGTTCCTTTAAATATCCTCCGGCCGTCCCCGGTCAATTTTGTCACGACCTTAAGTTCTTCTCCGAGCGGTATGGGTTTTTTAAATTTTATTGAAAACTCCAGGGTGACTCCCCATACATCATCATCCTTCCCTATAGTCACTGTTCTCCCGATGGTCTCATCAAGTATTGCAGCAGCTATTCCCCCATGTAGCCTTCCGGGATATCCCTGATGCTCCTGGCAGGGTTTAAAGACCGCTATTAGCTCATCTTTATCTGTCTCATAAAAAGCAGCTTTCAGACCCTTAGTATTCTTGAGGCCGCAGATAAAGCACATCTTTGAATTCGGTTGTTTACCGGTTACTTTTCTATCCATATCCTTCTTAAGGAAAATATAAAATACTTTTAATCAGATTTTCTTCTCGGGACGACCATCTTCCATCCATTCAGTGTGATATTCCTGATAGGAACCGTCACTTTTTAATTTTATGGCCGGATCATTTTTATTAAGTTTAAAATATCCATGAGCACCAAAATAGTCTCTCTGCTGTGCCGCCACCTGGGCAGATACCATTACAGGTGATGCCAGCTGGAGGATATAACTATAAGCACTGTCCATTGCAAGTGTGGGAACTCCTACACTGTGGGCAGTCTCTATGAAATGAGAAAGATTAGAAAGTTTATTATTTATAAAATCCGAAAAAACCGGTGCCGCCATAAGATTTGGCAGATCCGCATCCTCTCCGTATTCTTCCGTGATCCTTGAGAGGAACTGGGCCCTTATGATACAGCCAGCTCTCCAGCCCCTGGCTATCTTTCCCATATCCAGTTTCCATCCATATTTATCTGAAGCTTTTGACAAGAGTGCAAATCCCTGGGCATATGAAGATATCTTTGAAATATAAAGAGCGTCATGGGCCATATTAACGAGCTTCCCAGCATCCCCACCGGCATATTTTGAATGAACCGGTCTTATATTTGCTGATATTGACAGTCTGAGGTTTTTATCCTGGCTCATCTCTCTTGAAAAAACAGCTGCAGCAATCGTTGGTATCGGTACAAGAAGCTCAAGCGCACTGGCAACTGTCCACGTCCCTGTACCCTTCATCCGTGTGATATCCGCAGTGCGGTCCACGAGAAAACTCTCCGCTTCCTCATCTTTTTCCCTCATACCATCTCCTGTTATCCCTATCAGGTAAGATGACAGCACATCGTCAGGATCATTCCAGGATTTCATGATATCTGCGATCTTTTCTGCATCATAGCCAAGAGCAGCCTTTAGTGCCCACACACATTCCCCGATAAGCTGCATATCACCATATTCTATGCCATTATGTACCATCTTCACAAAATGTCCCGCCCCATCGCTTCCTATATAAGACACACATGGGATCCCGTCATCTGCTTTTGCAGATA
>JAZFRP010000140.1:0-2550 GCA_036445715.1 Candidatus Humimicrobiaceae bacterium
CATTATGGTTGAAAAAACTTAATACAAGATAATAAAGTCAATCTTAAGAAACCTTATCACCCATTTTTAGTTTTTACTAAATCAAATCAATATCATTACTCAAGGCCTGATTTCAAGAAGCCTGCAAACCCATAGGCATTTATCACCGCGCCATTCACACTATTTGATGCATCAGATGACAAAAAAACAAATAGATCTGCCAGGTCCTCTGGTTTTAACCAGTCTGAATAATCACCATCCGGGATGGAGCCTGTGGACATCTTCGTTACTACCCTATCAGGAGAAACTGCATTTACAAATACATTATATTTACTCATCTCAACTGCAAGCGATTCTGTAAAACCGATGATCCCGTATTTTGATGTACAATATGCAGTAAAATTAGCAAAGGGTTCACTACCGGCCCTTGATGAAATATTAATGATCTTTCCTGAACGCCTTTTGATCATTGGGCCTATTACTTCCCTGGTACATAGAAAAGTCCCTCTTAGATTGACAGCCATTGTCAGGTCCCAGTCTTCAGTCTTTGAATCTGCCAGGCTGTTTACAATTGCTACAGCAGCATTGTTTATCAGTACATCTACAATTCCAAACTTTTCATTTACCTTTTTCACCATCTCTTTCACATGGATCTCATCAGATACATCTGCGGCTATCGGTAAAGCGTCATAACCCTTCTGTAATATTTCCCCGGCTGTTTCATTGACTTCCGTCTCAGTTTTAGCCACAACTGCAATCCTGGCCCCATTTTCAGCCAGTGCAATAGCAGCTGCCCTGCCGATACCGCGTCCCGCGCCGGTGACTATGATGACTTTATCTTTTAATTTCACTTTGGACCCTCCTCATATATTTACTGTTTTATTCTTCCTGTCCGCACTCTGCATCCCTGCCGGCAAGAATATCTATCCCGTGCGGCAGTGACCGGTAAATAAGTTCCAGATTCTCTTTTACACCTTTCATACTCCCTGGAAGATTGATGATGAGGGTGTTTTTTCTTATACCGCTCACACCACGGGAAAGTATGGCTCTTGGAGTCTTTTTCTGGCCCTCCATCCGCATCATCTCACTAAAGCCCGGGACCTTTTTTTCAATGATTTCTTCAGTAGCCTCAGGGGTGACATCCCTTAATGAAAAACCGGTTCCTCCGGTTGTGATTATACAGTTGGCTATTTCATTGTCACATATATCTATCAGCTTTTCTTTAATAATATCGGTCTCGTCCGGCACGATTGCATAATCCGAGACCTCCCATCCCTTCTCCTTGAAATAATCCACAATATACTTCCCGCTTCTGTCCTCTCGCTCTCCCCTGTATCCTTTGTCGCTCACAGTAATAACTGCTATTTTAAGATCATTTTTCATATTTCACTCCATTTATTATTAGACAATTTTTCCTTCTACTTTGCTATCCCCTATTTTGGCCTCCAGGATATCATTATTTATTATAATCTGATTTTCCGCCTGTTTTACTCAATAGGTATATGGGTCCGATCTGCATGCTTTTTGAAAGGGCTTTGCACATATCATAGATCGTAAGGATGCTTGTGCTGACTGCTGTAAGTGCTTCCATCTCTACCCCGGTAGAATAATTGGTACTGACTTCTGAATTGACCTTTACCTTATTTTCTTCATCAAGGATTGTAAAATGTATATCAATACCTGTCAGGGCCAGCTGGTGGCATAAAGGTATTAATTCCCATGTCTTTTTTGCGGCATTTATTCCGGCTATCTTTGCTACCGAAAAAACATCACCTTTTTTTAACCCGCGATCCTTTATCCTGGCAATAATATTTTCATCAAGAGTTATATAGCCTTCGGCTTTAGCAGTCCTTATAGAAGGTTGCTTTTTTGATATATCAACCATTTTTGCTTTTCCATCACTGTCAAGATGTGAAAAATCTAAAGTATTGTCCATAATTATCACCTTTTCCTTATTAGTAGATTATCCAGCCACATATTTATCCACCTATCTTATTCATAAAACCAGGTATCTTGCCTTTGCCATCCGGTCCACAGGAATTATTACTATTCCTATCTTTTGGCTTTTTTTCTATAAAATCAATAATAGCATTTTTTATATTTTTTTCAGAAATTTTGTTTCTGAGTATCCCTTTGAGATCAAGCCCATTATCAAGACTATCCGGGATGACATTTACGCTACTTTGCCTTAATTCCCCGATTCCTAGTTCTCTCGGGATCTTTACTTTATTACATCAGGATAAAACAGACTTTGTCCAAATTTATCCTTACCAAATTCCCTTATAATATCCTGGCCCTCACGGCCGGTCATAAAGCCCACCAGGTCCATTGCTCCCTGATAGTTGATTCCGAGACCTGGATGTTTTTCCGGGTTCACGGGGATTAGACCGTATTGATTAAAAAGTATTGGATCACTGTCTACCAGTATGACCAGGATCAGGCTGTCCTGTTGGGAGAGATAAGTCCCCCTGTCCGTCAAGACATAGGCACTTTTTTCGTCTGCGATCCGGAGAGTCGATCCCATGCCCTGGCCGGTCTCGATATACCAGTCACCCTCAGGAACACTGCCTG
>JAZFRP010000141.1:0-3043 GCA_036445715.1 Candidatus Humimicrobiaceae bacterium
GTATTTTATTAAAAGGCATATTAAAAATATTTTCAAAAGATTTTTGCATAAGTTCTTTGACATTATTTATAGGTATATCTTTACCGAGGATTTCAGAAATCGAGGTCTGGGGAAAATCCTTTAAACCACAGGCTACAATATTTTCAAAATATGAAAGGTCTATGCTGATATTAAGCGACAGGCCATGGATAGTTATCCATTTCCGCACCTTTAATCCTATTGAAGCTATTTTTTTTGTACCGGCATATACACCGCGGTGGTTTTTAACCCTTTTGCCTGAAATATTATAAACATTTAAAGTCTCTATTATTATTTCTTCTAGATTATGAACAAACAGGGTAAGATCCTTCTTGAAATATTTGAGGTTAAAAACCGGATAGCAGATAAGCTGGCCGGGTGCATGCAATGTTATATCGCCCCCTCTGTTTGATTGGACGATATCAATTCCCTTTCCGGAAAGGACATCTTGCTCCGCAAGCAGGTTTTTAGTGCTCCGGTTACTTCCGATAGTTATTACAGGCGGGTGTTCAAGAAGTAAAAGTACACCAGGAAGGTCGTTTTTTCTAATAGATTCAAAAAGTTCAAGCTGGAGCTGGAATGATTCATCATATGGGATAAGTCCAAGATCAAAAACGCTAATACCCCTGATATCTCCCCCTTTTATCGAACGGAGCATTTTTGAAGGAGACAAAACCTCTTTTTTTGTTTTCCCGGTTCTATTTACCATAAATGATATTTTAACATTAGAAAATTTATTATTACATCATTAAGAGGAGAAAAAAATGACAGATATGAGATTCGACCTTGCTATCCTTGGAGGCGGTCCTGGCGGATATGTCGGAGCAATAAGAGCAGCAAAACTTGGGCTGAAAGTAGCGGTCATTGAAAAAGACAACCTTGGGGGAGTATGCCTTAACTGCGGATGTATTCCGACCAAGGCCCTATATCATGTAGCCCATACGCTGGAAGAGATTGAAAAGGCATCAATTTTCGGCATAGAAGTAAATAAGCCAAAACTTGATTTTTCAAAAGTGATGACCAGAAAAGATAATGTAATCGAAATGCAGAGGAGAGGACTTGCATTTCATTTTAAGAAAAATGGGATAGAACTAATAAAAGGAGAAGGGAGGCTCAGCTCAAAGACTACCCTTACTGTCAAGACTTCAGGGGGAAAAGATGTAGTGGTAAATGCAGACAATATCATTATATCTACCGGTTCATCTGCAAACGATGTACCCCCATTTGACCTGTCACATGAAGGAATTATGGAAAATACCGGCATACTGTCTCTTAAGAAACTACCAAAATCACTTCTTGTAGTTGGCGGAGGTGTAGTAGGTTCAGAGTTTGCTAATATATTTGCGTCTTTTGGTACAAAGGTCACAATAGTCGAGCTTCTTCCGAGAATACTTACCACAGAAGATGAAGATGTCTCAAAAGTGATCTACAAATCACTCCGCAAAAAAGATGTAGACATCTTTACCTCCACAAAGGTGGAAGAATCCAATAAGGAAGGCGCCGGTTTTAAATTGAAGCTTTCCGGCGGAGAAAAGCTGGAAGCAGAAAAGATACTTGTCTCTGTAGGAAGGGGACCTAATTCGGCCGGCATAGGACTCGAAGATGCAGGAGTAATAACTGATGAGAAAGGTTATATCAAAACAGACAGTAAGTTAAGGACAAATATAGCTAATATTTATGCTGTTGGGGATGTTACAGGCGGACTTCAGCTTGCCCATTTAGCTTCAGAAGAAGGAAAGATAGCAGCTGAGATAATATCAGGGAAAGACAAGGTAATGGATTATTCAGTAGTGCCCTGGGCAGTATTTACATCTCCCGAGATAGGTACAGTTGGTCTTAATGCTGCACAGGCCAAAGAAAAGGGATATCCGGTCTGTGTGGGAAACTTCCCGTTTTCAAACAGCGGAAAAGCTTTTATAACAGGGGAGACAGAAGGTTTCATAAATATAGTGACTGATAAAGAGACCGGAGAGATACTCGGTGCCCAGATGGTAGGTCCAAGGGCCTCAGACCTGGTTCACGAGGTTGCTGTAGCGATGAAAGGCGAGATGCTTGTCGATGATCTTTCTACAACCATACATTCTCATCCCACATTATCAGAAGTAGTGATGGAAGCTGCTGAAGACTGTTTTGGTATGGCAACACATAAGTCTTAATGGATTTTTGGATTTAATGGACAATAATATAATAGATATCCATGTACATATTTTTCCGGACTATATGTCAGTGAAAGCTGTGGAAAGGCTGGAAAGTAAGTATAAATTTAGTTTTATAGCGAAGCCTGTCTTAAAGGATCTTTTTAGGTTTATGGATTCAAGCAGTATCAGTTTCTCTATAATCCAGCCCGTGTCCACTTCTATACTTCAAGTCGAGGTACTGAATAGTTGGCTTATAGACACCATTAGGGACTATCCTGATAAAATCGGAGCTTTTGGTACAATATTTCCCGGATATAAGGATTTTCAGGAGGAGTTGTCCAGAATAAAAGAAGGGGGTCTGAAAGGTGTGAAATTTCACCCAAATTTTCAAGGTTTTTATCCAGACGATGAAAAGATGGACGGAATCTACAGAGAGATTATTAATAATGACCTCTGGACACTATTTCATGCCGGGGATGAAGTGACTTCAGTAAACGAATTGTATGCGAGAGTAGATTCTTTTATCAGGCTTCGAAGGAAGTTTCCGGAAATGAAAATAATACTAGCTCATCTTGGAGGGTTTAGATTATGGGATGAGGTGATCGATAAAATAGTCGGGGAGGATTTTTATCTTGATCTTTCATATACTTTTAATTTTTTAGAGGGATTTAAAATAAAGGATATTATTGAGAGACACGGTCCTGGTAGAATATTTTTTGCTACAGATTTTCCTCTTCCCAATTCAAAGACTCCCATAAAAGCATTTACAGATCTCGGGTTTAATAAAGATATAGAAGAAAAGATCTTGTTCCGGAATGCACTGGAGAAAGTTCTTTAGTTAATAACTTTTTATAATATATTAGGTCTAAAGAAAAACTTAGAATAAT
>JAZFRP010000142.1:0-4104 GCA_036445715.1 Candidatus Humimicrobiaceae bacterium
TCCTCTTCTTCCGGGATCTCTGTTTCGTCCTCTACTACCTGGCCTTCTTCCGGTCCGGCTGTTTCACTGCCAAAAAGGCCGCACCCTGCCGTACCAGACAGGACAAGAGCCAAAAGCAATAATACTACTATGCTCCATGTCTTTATATTAACTAATATATATTTATGTTTTTTCTTAATATCAAGCATCATTTCACCTTATTTCACCTTGGATCAAAGAATGAATTTTAGGATAAAGCTCCTCTTAAAACATTTCTATCAAATTATATTACAAATGAACTTTACATTCTATAATAATGGACCTTTTAACACAATTAAAAACAAAACCCTGCCCCATAGTCCGGGAATCCGGTCCTCTACGTCTTAGCTCTTTCACAGTGCTTGAAAGTTTGTAAATTTTAACAAAATAATCTATTATAACCTACTAGCACAGCCAGATATTTTGTCTGTTATTATTAACAAAAAATAAAAAAGACATGAGTGATAAAAAAACAAGTTCTACAATTACAAGTAATGATCCCGGAAAAGCAAAGGCAAAAATAGATATAGCAATAAATGGCAGTAAGTGTTCTGCTTTTTCCGGTCAGTCCATACTGGAAGTGGCCCGCAAGAATAATATCTTTATTCCCACTCTCTGCTATGATCCCAGATTGCGGTCCCAGGGAGCATGCCGTCTCTGCCTTGTCAGTATTGAAGGACGTCCCGAAGCAGTACCTTCCTGTATCACAAAGGCTGCCGGCGGGATGAAAGTAACTACTGATTCTGAGCATATTAATGCACTTGTCAGGCTAAACCTTGAAATGATAATATCAGATCACCCCCTTGACTGCATGACTTGCGATTCTACCGGAAGCTGTACCCTGCAGGATCTTGCTTACCGTTACAATATAGACGGCTCAAGGTTTACCGGGGCTATTCATAAGAAAAAAGTCCTGGATGATAATCCTTTTATCTACAGGGATAATGAAAAATGTATCCTTTGTGGAAGATGTGTCAGAATGTGTGACGAAGTCATTGGTTCAAATGCTATCGGATATGCCGGAAGGGGTTTTGAAAGTGAGATAGTCCCCGCATTTGAGCAAACACTTAAAGATACTGACTGCGTATTCTGTGGTAATTGCATATCTACCTGCCCGGTAGGAGCGCTGCAGCCGAAACCCTATTTGAAAAAAGCCAGGGTCTGGCAGGTCGATAAAGTGATGTCCACTTGTCCTTACTGCGGTGTCGGATGCCAGCTGGAGATGCATGTGAAAGACAATAAGATCGTTAATGTTACTTCCCCTGTAGGAGAAAATCTTAATTGGGGAAACCTTTGTGTAAAGGGACGCTTCGGCCTGGATTTTGTCCAGAGTGAAAAAAGGCTTACTGATCCTCTTTTAAAAGATAGCAGCGGAAAATTTAAAAAAGTCAGCTGGAAAAAAGCTATTGAGACCACTGCCTCCAAATTATCAGGTATTATAAAAGAACATGGTCCTGATTCTGTTGGTATCTTAAGTTCTGCAAAAGTAACCAATGAAGAAAACTATTTGATGTCTAAGTTTGCAAGAGCAGTAGTAGGCACCAATAATATAGACCATTGCGCCCGCCTTTGCCATGCTTCCACTATCACTGGCCTTATCCCCACTTTTGGGAGCGGTGCGATGACCAATTCCATAAGCGATATAAAAGATTCGAAGGCTTCTATAATAATAGGTTCAAATACTACCGAGGCCCATCCTGTAATAGGTTATGAGATAATAAGGAATGTAATAAAGAACGGACTAAAACTTATTGTTATAGATCCCCGGGATATCCCGATCACCAAGTATGCCACAATTCACCTGAAGCAGAAACCGGGTACCGATATCGCAGTTCTTATGGGCCTTATGAATATCATATATCGAGAAGGCCTTTATGATAAAGAATTTATAAAGGAAAAGACAGAAGATTTTGACAAGCTCGTAGAAGCTCTTGGGCCGTATACTCCGGAAAAAGTAGCTGAGATCTCCGGCGTAGATCCTGAAAATTTAGTCGAGGCAGCAAAGATGTTTGCCAGCTCAGGTCCTGCCTCTATTTTCTACTCTATGGGTATAACACAGCATATATGCGGTACAAATAATGTAATGGCAGTTGCCAATCTTTCCATGCTGACAGGAAATACAGGAAAGCCCGGCGGAGGCGTCAATCCATTAAGGGGCCAGAATAATGTCCAGGGAGCATGTGATATGGGTGCCCTGCCAAATGTCTACAGCGGGTACCAGTATGTCGAGGACGATGACATCAGGAAAAAATTTGAAGACGGGTGGGGCAAAAGCCTGCCTCCTGTAAAGGGTCTTACAGTAACAGAGATGATAGAAAAAGCTATAAGCGGTGAGCTTAAAGCACTTTATATAATGGGTGAAAACCCTATGCTCAGCGATCCTGACCAGATACATGTAGCGGAAGCATTGAAAAAACTGGAATTTCTTGCTGTGCAGGATATTTTCCTTACAGAAACAGCTGAATTTGCAGACATAGTACTCCCCTCTACAAGTTTTGCGGAAAAGGATGGAACCTTTACGAATACTGAAAGACGGGTTCAGAAAGTCAATAAGGCACTTGATCCCCCGGGACAGTCAAGACTTGACTGGGAGATAATCTGCAGTATCGCCCGTGCCATGGGATATCCTATGGAATATGGTTCTGTAAGCGAGATCATGGACGAGATCGCAAGCCTTACCCCAATATATGGCGGGATAAATTACAGGAGACTTGAAAACGGGACCCTTCAGTGGCCGTGCACCGGTGATGATCACCCGGGTACTGATATTCTCCATGCAAAAAATTTCAGCAGGGGCAAAGGTAAATTTATACCTTCAGATCACAGTCCTCCAGCTGAAGAGCCGGACGGTGATTATCCATTTATACTTACAACCGGAAGGATCCTGTATCATTTCCACACCATGACAATGACAGGCCAGGTCGATGCCTTAAACGAGATAGCACCTATGGCACTTGCCCATATAAATTCAGAAGATGCGGATTCTCTCGGGATAAGCGATGGAGATGAGATTATCCTTAAGACTCGGCGGGGAGAAATAACTCCAAGGGCAAAAGTCGATTCAAAAATCATAAAAGGTGTCGTCTTTATACCCTTCCATTATGCTGATGCACCGGCAAACAGGCTGACCAATCCGGCCAGGGACCCACTGGCAAAGATCCCGGAATTTAAGGCATGTGCCGTGAGTATAAGTAAAGCATAGGCAATTTTTAGATTATTTTGATCTAAACAGATAAAATATTTTCTAACTGATCACTAAATATCTTGAGCAGTACTTAGCCTTGTACACTATTAAATTTGTTTGTAATCATATAAATTCATTTGATTATATTTTGTATCAAAATTATGACCATCCATCTACAAAATTGGAAATGTTTATCTTTGGCGGTAGTGGTTTTATATTTACATATCATATTTTGTATAAAAGGTGAATTATATAGCACCAGAATAATCTAATAAGTTTGTATATGTTTATTGACTCAATATATACAAACTGCTATACTTTGTATATATTTAATAATAAAGCGTAACAATTTTATGAAACCAGTTGAAATAGGAAAATTAATTAACCAACCCGGAGGTTTTAAAGCCTTTATTCCCAATCCTTTCCCCCATAAAGGAGGTTTTGACTTTGGCCCTAAGATTTTAAAGAAAAATAATGAAGCTACAAGGCTTATTGGTAAGTTGGATGGTATTACTAAATTACTACCGGATTCAGATTTTTTTCTCCTTATGTATCTAAGAAAAGATGCCACAACTTCAAGCCAGATAGAAGGAACTATTGCAACCATGATAGATGCTATTGAAGCAGAAGGAAAACTAAATACAAAAATTCCAAAAGACGTGGACGATATACTGCATTATATTAAAGCTTTAAATTATGGAATGAATCGTATTAGAAAAGATAGTTTTCCTGTAACACTTAGATTTATAAGGGAACTTCATAAACAACTAATGGATAAAGCCAGGGTAACACATTTCTCTGATCCGGGTCGGGCCGATGACGCCGATCGCGCCGACGATCTTGGACTGGCTGCCCGAGAACGGCGCCACGATCATGGTGCAGCCGGTGTGGCTGAACAGCGT
>JAZFRP010000143.1:0-6808 GCA_036445715.1 Candidatus Humimicrobiaceae bacterium
CAGGGTAATTTTATGTTTGATTCAAATTCATTATTAATAACACTTTTTCCCTTTAATTTCTTCTATCAGTATTTTATAAGACTTGCCGTAAGCTCAATTATTTTTTCTTTTATATTTCTTTTTATGGGGATAATTATTTTAAATGTTCATAAAATCAGTCAAAAAAGGTTGGCAGTTTGATTAAAAAAAATATTAACAGGAAAAGATTAATCGATACTTTTTTTAGTCTTGTCAGGATCAAGAGTCCATCAGGTAATGAAAAAGAAATTGTTGAATATGTACGGAAAATATTATCTGGTCTTGGTCTTAAGGTAGCAGTGGATGATTCCGGAAAAAAATATGGTTCTAATAGTGGTAATCTAATAGCTTTTTTAAAGGGAGATGATCCTGGTATAATTCCAATATTTTTTGGCGCCCACCTTGATACTGTTGTACTTAATGGTGAAGTAATACCATATATTGATGATGGGATCATTAGAAATAAAAACAGTAGATGTATCCTGGGAGGTGATGATAAGGTTGCTGTTGCAGCCATAATAGAGGTAATCAGTTATATTGTAGAAAATAATATTAAAACCGGGGATATTTATGTGATCTTTACTATATCAGAAGAAATTGGAGTTGTTGGAGCAAAACACATTGACATGAGCAGTATAGCTGCAGACTACGGCTTTGTTTTTGATTCACATGGCGATATAGGAACGATTATTAACCAGGCACCTTACCAGAATTCCATCGATGCAGAATTTACCGGTAAGGCTGCACATGCTGGAATCGAACCTGAAAAAGGTATAAATTCGATTAAGGCAGCTGCTATTGCCATTTCAAGCATCCGCTCCGGCCGTCTCGATAATGAGACAACTGCAAATATTGGAAAGATTAATGGCGGAGTTGCCAGAAATATTGTTCCCGAGAATACAAAGATCATTCTGGAAGCAAGGAGCCTTAAAGAGTCCAGGTTGGAAAAAGTAACTGAAGAAATGATCTTTTCACTTAAAAAAGCCTCCGGAGATACCGGGTGTAAGCTGAAATACAAACTTATAAGGGAATATGATGGGTTCAATATTGGGCCTGAGGAGATCCCGCTTAAAATTGCTTTAAATGCTATTAAAGAGCTTGGTATTGATCCGGTTATAGCATCAACCGGTGGTGGAAGCGATATAAATATTTTTAATTCCAAAGGGAAAAGAGCCGTTAATTTGAGCTCAGGTATGGAAGATGTACACACAAATTCTGAATATGTTAAGGTAGATCAGCTTGAAAAACTGGCACAATTAATACTGGAAATAAGCATTTCTAAAAAGACTCAGGAACCTGTCCGGGAACTGGACTCAAGCCAGGATCAAGCTCCCGGAGATACTCCAAAATAAAACGGAGGAATAATTTTGAATAAGAAGCTATTTGAGGAAAAAATTGATTCTAAACAGATATTTAGCGGTCAGATAGTAGGGCTTTATTATGACAATGTGAAACTTCCAAATGGTAAAACAGCTACAAGGGAAAAAGTAACACATCCAGGAGCGGTGGGGATAGTCCCGGTTACCGTTGATAATAAAATAATACTTGTAAAGCAATACAGGTATCCGGTTGAAGACATAACTATTGAAATCCCTGCTGGTAAGCTTGATAGCGGCGAGAAGCCATCTATGTGTGCCCGGAGAGAGCTGGAAGAAGAAGTGGGGGCGGTAAATGGAAAATTGATCCATTTATCAACTTTTTATACGACTCCCGGATTCTGCGACGAAGTCCTTCATCTTTATCTGGCCACCGGATTTGAAAGAACTGACAATAATCTTGATGAAGATGAGTTTCTTGAAATAATAGAACCTGGAATTGAAGAAGCTATAAGCTGGATCAATAATGGAAAGATCAAAGATTCGAAGACTATTATAGGAATCCTAATGGCAAGGGATTTTATAAATGGAAAACTTAGAAAAGAAGATAAAAAATAGCAGCTTTCAGGAGAAGTCCATAGGATCTGGCCTTTTAAATAAGAAGAACCAGGATCTTTTCAGGGAAAAGGAAATATTTGAGATACAGTCAGAACAGTATTTTGAATATCTACGTTTTGAAAAGTTACTCATGGCAAACAGTATATCCTCATACTTGAGGGACTTTAAAAAATTTAAGCAATATTTAGTATTAAATCCCAAAATATCATTTTTAAAGATCTCGAAACTACAGATCATTGATTTTTTAAAATATCTTTATAATGATAATTCCGATATTTCTGTTTCAAGGACATTATCTGCTTTGCGTGGATTTTATAAATTTCTTATAAGGCAGCAGGTAATAAACAATAATCCCTGGTCGCAGGTCAAGAATCCGAGAACTTCAAAAAAAATATTGGAGATTTTAGACATAGAAGAAGTAATGGGATTTCTTGATTCTATCCCGGAAAGTACTCCATCAGATCTCAGGGACCGGGCGATGTTTGAAATATTGTATGGCTGCGGATTAAGGGTAAGTGAAATAACCGGTCTAAAGATAAGCAGTATAGATTTTGACCAAAAACTTTTAAGGTTTATAGGGAAAGGCGACAAGGAAAGAATAGTCCCATTGGGTGATGTGGCTCTATTATTCCTCAATAAATATATTGATTCTGCCAGAGGTAAAATAGAAAAAGAAAAAAAGACTGATTATTTATTTCTAAATATGAGAGGCGACAGGCTCTCAAGACAGGGCCTATGGAAAATATTAAAAAAATATGCTTTGAGGGCAGGGATTGAAAAAAACCTTTATCCCCATATATTCAGGCATAGTTTTGCAACACATCTACTCCAGAGGGGTGCTGACCTTAGAACGGTCCAGAAACTTCTGGGCCACAGCAGTATCTCGACTACTGAAATATACACTAATCTTACAAAAGAGTACCTTAAGGATGCTTATTTTAAATACCATCCGCGTGAGTCATATTAATTGGAATTATATTTGCAAATTTAATATATTTTGTTAAGGTTTATTATCTGAAATAATATAAATTAAGGTGATAATTGATGTTTAATTCGCTCGGACAATCGATAATAGATTTTTTAATATCCCTGGTGACCTGGCTTCCGGGCCTGGCACTCGGGGTTATATTACATGAATATGCACATGGATATATTGCATACCGCAATGGTGACCCCACTGCAAAAAGTTATGGAAGGCTTACAATAAATCCAATGGCCCATATAGATCTTTTTGGCAGTATCCTGCTTCCTCTGATCCTATTACTTCTAAATTCAGGAATAGTCTTCGGTTATGCAAAACCTGTCCCGATAAATCCTTCTTATTTCAAGAATTACAGGAAAGGCATCAGGTATACTTCACTTGCAGGTCCTGTCACAAACCTGATAGTAGCTTTTACAGTAGGTCTTCTATATGGTTTATTCTTCTATCTTGTAATAAGAATATCCGGGGGACTTATCGATAATGGAAGTATGGGTTTTAGGGTCTTTACTATTTTTAACCAATTATTCATGAACACTATATATATAAATATATTCCTGGCTATTTTTAATTTTATTCCAATACCACCCCTTGATGGCTCGAAGATACTTGCCTCTTTTTTACCATACCAGGCAATGCAGAGGTATCTTTCAATAGGCAGGTTTGGTTTTATTTTTATCTTTATTTTCATTTTTTTTATCGGTAGAATCAAAATAATCTTTATAGCTGTTGATTTTCTTTATAATGCCTGCACATGGTGGCAATATCTTTTGGTGTAAGGTAATTAAAAGAATAAAATATACTTTTTACCTTTAGGATAATATATTATATTATCGGGATTAAAATAAATCTTTTTAAAATTTTTCAAATTCGGCAGGAGAATAAGAATGAAAAAGAAAATGTTGACTGGCTTTAGACCTACGGGCAAGCTTCATCTAGGTCACCTTCATGGAAATATTAAGAATATGATAGAAAATCAGGATAAATATGAGAATTTTTTCTTTTTAGTCGATTGGCACGCTTTATTTACAGAATATCAAAACCCAAAAAATATAAAGAATAATCTTATAGACTGTGTTATAGACCTTATTGCACTTGGAGTCGATCCTGAGATCACTCATATTTACAGGCAATCAGATATTATTGCTATTCCCGAGCTGACTCTTTATTTTTCGATGATAACCCCGCTTTCCTGGCTAGAAAGATGTCCGACCTATAAGGAACAGATAAAAGAGCTTAAGGCTAAAGATCTTTCAACACTAGGTTTTTTCTCATATCCTGTTTTAATGTCTGCTGACATCCTGATAGTCAATGCAGACATAATACCTGTCGGCGAGGACCAGCTTCCTCACCTTGAGATAAGCAGGGAGATAGCCCGAAGATTTAATCACTTGTACGGAGATTATTTCACGGAACCAAAAGAACTTCTTTCAAAAAGTACCCGGGTTCCGGGTATTGATGGCCGGAAGATGTCAAAAAGTTATGGCAATGCGATCTTTCTTTCAGATAGTAGCGATACAATAAAAAAGAAAGTAAGGCAGATGGTAACTGATCCTGCCAGGATTAGAAAAACAGATCCCGGACATCCGGAAGTTTGTAGTGTCTTTTCATTTTATAAGATATATAAATCAGGAGATATCGAAATCGTTAAAAACAGGTGTAAGAAAGGTGAAATAGGATGTACCGGGTGCAAAGATGAGATGGCATCTATAATATCTGACTCACTGGAGAGTTTCCGTTTAAGGCGGGCCAAACTTGAAAAAGATAAAAGCCTTATCCATGATATCCTTGAAAAAGGTAGCAGGGAAGTATCAAAAATAGCAAATATTACAATTGAGAATGTCAGGACCAGAATGGGTATAGATTAGTGAGTGTATCCGAAGTACAAGATAATGATTATATTCTGGAATGTGAAGATATTTTTAATGGACCTATTTTTTTACTTTTAGAACTTGTCCAAAAGAAAAAAATAGATATATATGATATATCTTTAAGTTATATTATAAATGGATTTATGGAGTTTATAAAAGAAAAGAACGGAGTACTCCTGGATACCATTTCCAGTTTTACATATTTTTCTTCAGTTCTACTGGAAATAAAATCGCGGTCACTTCTTCCTTCTAAAAAGGAGGATGAAGGGGAAGAGGGGGAACTTGATATAAATATCCTCAAGAGAAGAGAAGAGGAATACCGTATATACAAAAAAGTATCTAATTATATAAACAGTAAGATCATCGAGGAGTCCCTTTTTTATATCAGGGAAGCACCAATGGAAAAAGATTTTTTAGATACCTTTCCTGAATTTACAAAAAAAATTGATTTGAAAGATTTGTGGACTACAGCTTGCAGGCTGCTTACAAAAAATGAATTTGAGCTTGATCTTGGTAATGTTTATAATCACCGTTCTACTATAAATATTTTTCATGAAATGGGAAGAATAAAAGAAATTCTTCAATCAAGAGAGGACATTACATTCAAGGAGATATCTTCGGTCTATGAAAAAGTCATGGATAGGATCATAAGTTTCCTGTCTATTCTTGAATTATACAAAAATGAAGAAATAGAAATAATACAATTTGAAAATTTTGGGAACATAGTTATTAAAACAAGATGACAGATAAAAAAGATAAATCAAATGGGAAGATGAATGACAGGTTAAACCTTGAACTTTTTGGAGAGGAATGGGTGAAAACTTATATCGAGGGAATATTATTTATTTCTGAATCACCGGTTAAGGCAAGCACAATATCTGAAACCCTTGATGTGCCTACCGGTAAGATCAAGCAAGTATTAAGAATGCTGGAGCAGGAATATATTGATCAAAACAGGGGTTTTGTCCTGAAGAAGATCAGCGGCGGATACAGGTTGTATTCGAATCCTGCTTTAAATGAAGTCCTTCAAACTTTTGTTAAAACGAATATAAGGACACACCTCTCACAGGCAGCGCTTGAAACATTGGCAATAATCGCATATAGACAGCCCATCACCAGGACACAGATCGCTGAGATAAGAGGAGTCCGTACCGATAGTGTAGTATTGACTTTGCTTGATAAGGGATTATTGAAAGAAGCAGGTAAATTAAAAGAACCCGGAAATCCTGTCATTTACAGGACAAGTGATAGATTTCTTGAATTACTGGGACTGAATAATCTTAAAGACCTGCCACCACTTAAGGAATTTAATGAAGATGAACAGACCACAGGAGATTAGGTTATCCAGGTATTTGGCAGATTGCGGTATATGGTCCAGGAGAAAGTGCGGGGACCTTATTACTTCGGGAAAAATAAAAGTCGATGGCCGGAGAATAACTGATCTTTCATTTAAAGTATCCGGTTCCTCAAAAGTCTTATTAGATGGAAAATTAATACTACCCCAGGAAAAATTTGTGATCGCATTGAACAAACCCCCGGGATACATATCTACCGCAAGTGATGAATTTGGCAGGAAAACAGTCCTTGATCTTGTGAAAAATATTAAAGTTAGGCTATATCCTGCCGGAAGACTCGATATGGATTCGAGAGGTCTTATAATACTTACCAATGATGGCGAACTGGTATATAATATTACACATCCAAAATTCATGATCCCAAAAACTTACCAGTTAACGATCAGTGGGAATATTTTAAAAAAAGACATTGCAGCATTAATAGCCGGGGTTAGGATTGACGGTAAAAAGTTAGTGCCTTCAAATGTAAGGATAGTAAAAACGGCAAAATCATATCAGGTATTAAGGGTACAAATACATGAGGGCAGAAAAAGGATCCTGAGAAGAGTGATGATGCATCTTGGATATAGGGTTATTGATCTAAAAAGGACCAGGATAGGAGATCTCGGCCTTGGGGAATTAAAGGAAGGCAAATATAGTTTACTCAAAAGA
>JAZFRP010000144.1:0-9825 GCA_036445715.1 Candidatus Humimicrobiaceae bacterium
GGTTATACCGGATGGAATCAGGATGATCTGGTCAGAAAAATAAAAGTGGATTCATCCCGTATTGGTTATGCTGGTCCCATAATCATTGCTGTGGATCATGGAGGTCCATGGGTAAAAGATGTCCAAACTACTGAAAAGTGGAGCTTAAATAAAGCTATGAGCTGGACAAAGAAATCATTCGAGGCAGCAATAATTGCTGGTTATGATCTTATACATATTGACCCGACTGTAGATATTTTTAAAAAGAACATAACAATTAAAACAGTTGTGGAGAGGACTGTTGAACTTATAGTCCATTGTGAAGATTTCAGAACTGCCAGATCACTTAAGCCAGTATCTTATGAAGTCGGAACCGAAGAAGTACATGGGGGATTGGCGGATACAAGATCATTCAGAGAGTTTTTGGATCTTTTAAAAACCGCATTAATAAAGAATAAACTAAAAAAAACCTGGCCCATATTTATAGTTGCCAAAGTGGGCACAGATCTTCATACCTCTACCTTTGACCCGGATACTGCCAAAACCGTAGTAAGTATTGCCCATGAATATGGTTCCAAGATCAAAGGACATTATACAGATTTTGTATCGAATCCACAGGATTATCCCATAACAGGAATAGGTGCAGCAAATGTGGGTCCGGAATTTACTATCGCAGAATATGATGCATTAAATGAGTTATCAGAATTGGAAAATAAATTATATAAACAAGATCATATAGCCTACCCGTCAAAATATAAGGAAAAACTGAATTCTGCAGTCATTGAATCTGGAAGATGGAAAAAATGGTTGCTCGAAGGTGAAAATGATTATGAAAGTCTTACAGATAAAAGGAGAGAATGGATAATACAGACAAGCTGCAGATATGTATGGGCAGATCCAGAGGTAAAAAGCTCCCAGAACATACTCTATGAAAATCTTCACCAAAACGGGATAGATGCTAAGACCTGGGTTCTTTTATCTATTGAGTCATCAATAGACAGGTACCTGAGAGAATTCAACCTGATAGATCTAAATAAAAAACTTAAATGAGATCTGGATCGATCTATTTGAAATTATTATTGCCTATTAGATAAAATCCGTATTTTACCTTCTTTATATGCTTTAAAAGTTTCAAGTAAAATCAAGAAATTTTCACTTTTACAGTCTGAAGTAATCTCATGGGAAGGTGCAATAATATACCCTCCATACTCTCCCATCACTTCTATTCTGTTAATAATCTCCTTTCTAACTTCCAGGGGAGATTTAAAGGGAAGGGTTCTCTGCGTACTTATACCACCAAAAAAGGAAATATCCCTGCCAAAACGTTTTACTAATTTTTTTACATCCATTGCTTCTGGCTGAATAGGTGCAAGAACGTCAAGTCCTATTTCGATTAAATCCGGTATTATTTCAAATATATTTCCGCATGAATGATGGAATATTGAAATTCCTTTTGATTTATAGATCTCCCATAGTTTTTTATATCTGGTTTTGAAAAGATCCCTCCACATTATCGGAGATATCAGCAGTCCTCCCTGTGCGCCGAAATCATCTCCAGTAAAAACACCGTCAATATGACCTATCTCCAGAACTTTATTGGATACTTCAATATTAAATTCTAATATCCCATCCAATAGAAAGTTTATCTCTTTCTTTCTAAAATAAAAATCGGAAAGAGTCTTTTCAAATCCCCTTAGAGTCCAGAGCCTTTCAAAGAGAGTCCAACCAAAATCAAAAAGAATATAATAATTATTTAGAATTTTCTTATCGATTTCTTTGATATGCAAAAAAAGATCATCATTTACTGTAGGAAACCTGTATGAGTAGAGATCATCACAATCTTCCAATGGATGATACCTGAAATGGAAACCTTCAGTTAATATTATATCCCAGCCTACTCCCCAGATATCATAGATCATTTCTTTTTTGTTATCCTTTTTTACCTTATCATCAAGATAAACATATTTAATGTGATTATCTAATCTAGAGTCCAGGAGAGATTCCTCTATGCCCAGGAGGTTTATGATCTTATCTTTCATCTCAGGTGTATAATCTACCTGGGTCGGTAAGATCTCCCCTTTTTTCCTGGAAATAGCCTTAAAAACTTTTTTTTTCTTCTGCATTAAATGACTTTCTTAAGAAACTGCAAATCCTGGATCAATATTTTCTTATGACATTAAAGACTGCATTTATATTTCCTGTCAAAGTACCACCTTACCAGGATCAGGATTATTATAAGACCGAAAAAAAAGATCATGATGTTCACCGGTAGGGTAGGATTATACCTGTTTATAATTTTTATCAAAAATGGTGTAATAGAATTTGCAAATACAGCGATCATTAATAGAAAATTCATAATAACACCCCGGCTGTATTTATAAACCATACACCCTGTAGAACTAAGAAGTGGAAATAATCCGGAGAAACCTACCCCTCCCAGAAAAATACTCATGAAGATCACATAGATTGATTGTGAATAAACAATAACACTTATCGACAGCAGACTTACTACAGCCATTATCAATAATATTATATTTGCCCTTACTCTATAAGTTATAAAACTTACAAATAATCTACCTATCAATATACCTCCATAGAAAATTGAGATCATCAATCCTGCATTAAAAAGATCAAAAGATTTTTCCAATCTTAAAAAGGTGGGCATCCAGGAGAAGAACACAGTTTCTGAATATGTATAAAGAAGTAATATTACTGCAGTTATTATTATGAAGCTATTTTTAGACCTGTTGTTGAAAATCCGGGGAATCTTTGCAATATTATTATCGGATCTACCGGAAACTTTCCCAGCATCTTTCAAACATAATTTTAGAATGATTAATAATGCCAGAAAAGCTGAAATAATATAGTATATGGTCCTCCAATTTAAATCGCTGTTTACAATACTTGAAGTGACAAATGGTGAGCTTATAGCTCCAATAGCAAAAAAACTATGTCCCAGTGAGACTGCACTGTCCTTGTTCTCTATCTCCCCTTCCACCAGGCTTGCATTTGCAATTATCAATAGTATCCCGAAAGATATTCCTGTAACCGAATATAATAAATACAGGTGCCACAATTTATCTGAAAAACTCATAAGGAGAACCGCAATAATAGCAAGACATATTGAAGTAACAAATAAGACTTTTTTATTATATTTATAGTTTATAAAGAAATATATTATCTGGCCTATTATCACACCGGCAAAAAAGAATGTAATAATCAGATTAAGACTCTCAGGATTGATATCCAATTCTGCACTTATCTCTATAAGAATATTACTTATGGCCACTACAAGGAAAGAATACATAAATAATGCCAGGAAATTAGGAACTTCCCTTAAGTAGTTTAAAATTGTTTTTCTATTCAAATTCTACTCCAAATATTCAATCTTCAAGTTTGAATTTTCCTTCAATCTTCCAATATTAGTAAAACTAACGATAACAGTTAAAAGTTTCTACAGAGGCTTTAACATTTTCAGGTGGAAATTCTGGTCTGTTCCACCTCAAAGCCTCGCAGATGAACCCTCCATTACTGGCATTTAAGCTATCTACAATTTTATGTGCCTCTATTTTTACCTCTTCCGGACTTTTATTGTCCAGAGTGTCCTTCATGTCCACGGTTGATTTTATGCAGATCCTTCCTTTGATCTTTTCTTTTATTATCTCAATACCAGTTGTATTGATATCTACAAAAAAGACCAGGTCTACTTCCATGTCAAACAGATCTTCAAGAACATCTTTTGCATCACCATCGATGCAAATAGAAGTGTATAAACCAATATCATGTATGAAACCAAAGAAATCCTTAAGAATCGGTTTGAAATATTTTCTCCATATTACAGGATTGATAACGAGTCCTTTATTGCTTCCTAAAGACTCGATATCAGTTATCATATGTGCGCCGGCTTTTTTGTAATTTACGGCTATACCCTTATAGTAGTCTGCAAGACCATTGTATACTTCGACCACAAAATTAATATTATCTGCCATTTGCAGAAAAAAATTCTGGGTTCCTAGAAGAATTTGAGTAGATATGAATATACCGGGATCAATAAACCCATTAATAAATCTGTCATTATATTTTTCCTCAATCACTTTACCAAGTTTCTTAAATTCATCACTATGATCATCTGGTTCCGGAAACGAATAATATTTAATATCCTTTTTCCCAAATAAAGGATTCTCCAGGATCTCATAGGTATAATTTTCACTATTAGGTATTTTTATTTTTGTGCCGAATTGATCCTGCCTTATTTCTTCACCAATATTATTTTTTTCAATTAATTTATGAAACCATGAATAGCAATTTGTCCACATCGAATCAAAGTTTTCCGTTCCCGGGATCAGCATTACACTATCTGGATCCAGAGTGTGATTATTATTATATATTCCTGGGACATCCAATATTTCCATTGGAAGATAGCCAGGTTTTTTAAATTCTAGAGCTTGTTTTACTACTTCTATATGTTGACTCATCCTAAAATAAATCTCTATTCATTTGCCAGCTGCCATATTGAATTAGCCATGATCTCAGCAGTACTGGTAAGTCCGTTAATATTGATCACATCAAAATCATCCATGTAGGTATGGAGCCATGAAAATCTTGGAGTCAAACTGAAAACATATGAAGTAGGGATTCCTGCCAGAATAAACGGTCCATCATCACTCGCATATTCTAATGGCGTGCCTTCAATATGATAACCTAACTGATCACACATACCTTTTATTTTAGCATTAAGCTTCTTATCATTTTCCACTAATTTTCCCAGACAGATCGATCTCTCAATATAATAGAGATGGTCACCAAGATTTATCATATCCATATTGATAACACCTTTATATTTTGAAGGATCTTTCTTCACATATTTGTTTACATAACTATCTGAACCTACTTCTCCAAACTCTTCAGCGGTTACAGAAAGAAATTCAATACTCCTCTTTGGTCTGTTGAATTTATTTAAAACATTTGCCACCTCCAGGTTCACTGCAACAGCAGCAGCATTATCATTTGCTCCCGGACCATTTGCATTATCATGGTGTGAAACCAGACAAATAACTTCATCCGGTTTGTCAGCTCCATCGATCCTACCTATTACATTAATACCATAACCTGGTTTACAACTGGCATCTACCTGTATTTTTATTTCTACATCTATTTTATCTGATATCCTTTTGCACCCTCCTGGAACAGCATACCATTCTCTAAGAAGTTCCTTTAAATACTGGCCGTCTTCATATGTGACAGCAACTGCAGGTACAGCTATGCCATCCGGACCCGATAAAAGTGGCATCTGCAATATCCTGCCGGGAAAACGCGCATGTTCAATAAAACCTGCAACTCCTCCATCGACAAGCATTTTTGTAGGACCCTGTGGTGCACTTTCATCTGATGCATTATCCAGCATAAAACTTCTTGGTGGATCCCTCATAATGAACCTGTCTTTAAAATCTGCTTTTAAGTAATCTCCCATAGTACCTTTGCCAATATATAAAAGCTCAGCAATTATACCTTCTTTTGGGGTACTCCCTGAACCTAAAAGTGCAATACTGGTAAGTTCCTGTTCTACCGGTTTAACAACTCTGACCCTACAGTCTTTAAGTTTCCAATTGATTATTCCGTCAACTTTATCAGTCTTAACCTTTACACCCTGAACATTAAATACTTTCTTCACATAATCGGCAGCTTTATGTTCTCTATCTGTTCCTGAATGCCTGGGACCATATTTTACTAATTCTTTAATATGGGATGCCATCCTTTTTGCAGATATATTTTTTCGAATTAGTATTGCATTATTATCCAATATTATTCCTTTCTATCATATTAGTGTCAGCAGTATTATAAATAATTTATAATATCAAAATATGATCTAAATAATTGGAGGTGACCCATTAATATATTATAAACTACTTTATAAAGAAGGTGCTATATCTTTCTTATATTACATTAAACGGAAAATGAGGGTTATTTGATTTGGATGATCATAATTATTTTTTATTTTGCTCAATGGATTTACGTAATGCAAACTTATTTGTAATAAAGATACCACCTAATATTAAAATACAGCCCACCCAGAATAACCAGGAGAATCGCTCATTCAAAATTATGAACGAAAGGATCACAGCAAAAATTGGTGTAAGATAGATATAAACTGAAACATGTGATGCAGGAAGTCTTTTAAGACATATAAACCAGATCGGATAGGCAATACCGATCATTGTAAGACCAAGAAAAACCATAAGCAGTAATATTGACCAGCCTGCAAAAATTATTTCTGAGAAACCTACTGTGGCCGCTGTGAGTATGGAGAGTATGACTGCTCCGGAAAACAGCGCCAGAAGGGCCACAATTAGTGGATCATTAGAAGTAAGTACCTTTTTTCCGATGACTGTGTAAATAGCAAATGAGAGTGCAGCCATAAATGAAAAAGATACTCCTAATAGATCCATCTCTCCTGATCCCTCTCCAAGGGAAAAACCGGTATTAAATATTACAAGTATCGCTCCGCATAATGCAAGCACTATTCCAATCACTCTTGGTATTGTAATATGTTCCTTGAGTATAAATGCAGAAAGTAGAGCTATGAATACTACATTACTGGTTAAGAGTACTGCATTCATGGATGCAGGAATACGGGCAAGTGCACTGAAAGTAAGTATCTGATAGAGAAAGAACCCGAAAATGCCAAGTCCGAGTGAAAATAATATATCCCGGGATGAAAGTTTGACTATTTTCTTAATCTTTCCTGAAGAGATCAGAAAGATGAGAAGACCAATAAATCCGGTACTAAGAGTTATTGTACCAATTTGAAACGGATGTACTTTTTGAACAATGATCTTTCCTAATGGATGACCGATGGCCCAGAAAAAAGAAGCAATGAGCATCAGGAAATATTCAATCTTAATACCTCTCTTCTCTTTTGCCATAAAATAACCTTCTCGTTATAATACTTCTCTTATTCTACTACAAAACTTCTCCAATTCCTCAAGCCCCTCATCAAAATCGTTTGCACTTAAAATTATATCCAGGATCTTGCTTCCCATTATTATCCCGTCACATTTGTCCTTTACCTGTTTGACTTGTTCGGCAGTCGAAAGCCCAAAACCCAGGGCAAGGGGGAGGTCCGTGACCGACCTCAGGGTTTCCAGAAAGTCTGATACTTCATCAGATATTTCATTTCTGATCCCGGTTACACCTTTAAGGGAGACGCAGTATATAAAACCCTTCCCGGCAGCTGCAATATCTGCAAGTCTTTCCCGGCCGGAGGTAAGGGAAGCTATCATTATATTATCAATGGTGCTTCTATCAAAAAGAGTCCTGTATTTATTGAACTCCTCCAAAGGGAGATCCGGGATTATCATACCGTCTACACCAGCTTCTTCTGCATTTGACAGGAATCTCTCAACACCATAAGCATATATACTGTTGAAATAAACTAGAAACACCACAGGAGTGCTGCTAGTCTTTCTTATTGTCCTTACAGTTTCAAATACAGTATCTGTATTTATCCCGGCCTCAAGGGCTATTTTGGATGTCCTCTGTATTACGGGCCCGTCAGCAAGGGGATCCGAAAAAGGGATGCCGATCTCTATTATATCCGCCCCGCAACTGTCGAGGACATCAAAAAGCTTGAGTGTCCCGTCAAGATCCGGAAATCCGCATGTTATAAATGGGATAAATGCTTTTCGGCCTTTTTTCCTCAATCCTTCAAATACTTTTGGGATCCTGCCCTGTCTATTTTTGCTTTCTATCATTTCTTACCTTTGTTTATTATTTATCCTGGGTTCTATCAATATCATTTAATAAAAAGAATGTTTATCCGGCTCTTTAATCTTGTCCGGGATTATTATCAATATCCTTATCTCCCCGGCCGGAAAGATTTACTATTATTACTTTATCCTTTCCAAGTTTTGGAGCCAGTTTCTTAACATATGCAAGTGCATGTGCACTCTCATAAGCCGGTATTATTCCTTCCAGCTTTGAAAGCATACCGAAAGCTTCAAGTGCTTCGGAGTCATCCGCATATACATATTCAGCAAGTCCATTCTCTTTCAGGTATGAATGCTCGGGACCCACACCCGGATAATCAAGACCTGCTGAGATCGAATGAGCTTCCTTTATCTGGCCGTACTTATCCTGGAGTACATAGCTGTGGGCACCGTGAAAGACTCCCTTATTACCATAACTTAATGTGGCGCCATGTTTTCCGGAAGAGATCCCTTCGCCGCCAGCTTCAACACCTATAAGTTTTACTTTTCCGGCATCTTCAATAAAGGGGTGGAATATCCCTATGGAATTACTTCCTCCTCCAACACAGGCTATTATATGATCCGGAAGCCTGCCTTCGGCTTCAAGTATCTGTTTTTTAGCTTCAATACCTATGACTACCTGGAAATCCCTGACCATCAATGGGTACGGGTGAGGACCGACTACAGAACCGAGCACATAAAAAGTATCATCCACCCGGGATACCCAGTACCGGAGAGCTTCATTGACTGCATCCTTTAAGGTCTTACTCCCTGAGTGCACCTCCACTACTTCAGCGCCCATGAGCTTCATCCTGTAAACATTTGGGGCCTGGCGCTTTACGTCCCTTGCACCCATGAAGACCTTGCATCTAAGGTCAAAAAGAGCTGCCGCCGCAGCTGTTGCCACGCCATGCTGTCCTGCCCCCGTCTCTGCGATTATATATTTCTTCCCCATCCTCTTTGCAAGCAGGCACTGTCCAACTGTATTATTTACCTTATGTGCTCCAAGATGGCAGAGGTCCTCCCTCTTCAGGTAGATCTTAGCTCCTCCAAGATCTTCTGTCAGTCTCTGAGCAAAGTAAAGAGGGGTGGGTCTTCCTACATAATTCTTTAAAAGGTATGAGAATTCCTTCTTAAACTCAGGGTCGTCCCTGTAGCTCAAATAATTTTTTTCAAGTTCCTTGAGGGCACTTATAAGGATCTCGGGCACAAACCTGCCGCCAAATCCGCCGAAATACCCTTTGTCAAAATAGCTTTCCTGCCTACTGTTTTCTTTCTTATCCATAGATTGCAAACCTTTTGGTCTATTTTATTAATCTTTAAAATTATACATTAGCTAAACGGCTTCCTCTTCCACAGCTGCTCTCGCAGCTTCTATGAAACTTTTCATGAGCCGGTGGTCTTTTTTCCCTGGTGAGGACTCAAGCCTTGATGATACATCAATACCAAATGGTCTTATACTCCTTATAGCCTCTCTGATATTTAAATGGTCGAGTCCCCCTGAAAGTATAAACCCCGGCATAGAACTAAAACTCTTTGCAGTTTCCAGGTCCAATGTCTTTCCTGTCCCCCCGTATTTAGAAGGATGAAAACTATCCATAAGTATATGATCTGCAAGGTTCCTGAATTCATTTACTGTTTTCTTTATCTTTTTTGATTGGATCCCTTTATCACTTCCTATCCTTATAGCCTTAATAACTTTGACATCCGGCACCATTTCCTTGAGTCTTTTTATATGATCCAGGCTCTCATCACCGGAAAGCTGGATATAGTCAAGTTTTAACTGCCGGCTGAAGTTTACTACTTTTTCCAGGTCCTCGTTTACAAATACTCCTACTGCATCGACAGTTTTTGCCCTAATGTTTTTAATTTCAATATTTTCATTATTGCTGAATGCTGGACTATCCCGCAGATTATCCATAATACTGCTTGCCGCCTCAAGACCTATCATTCTCGGACTGTCTGTAGAAAAAACAAAACCAAGCGCATCTGTACCGCAGCGGACCGCTACCTCCGCATCACCGGTATTTGTTATTCCACATATTTTGATCCATACCATAATATACTCCGTAAAATAATACTTCCTTCAACCATGCCGTCC
>JAZFRP010000145.1:0-10995 GCA_036445715.1 Candidatus Humimicrobiaceae bacterium
AAGACTCAAAAATATCTGGTAGATCACCTGGGTATAGAGAAGCTGCTGGGTGTAGCAGGCGGTTCGATGGGAGGTATGGAGGTACTCCAGTGGGTAACCTCATATCCAGATATGGTACGGTCAGCCATACCTATTGCGGCAGGGCTGAAGCACTCTCCCCAACAGATAGCATTTAATGAAGTCGGTAGGCAGGCGATAATGTCTGACCTTGAATGGAAAAATGGAGATTATTATGGATCAGCTTCTCCAAAGAGGGGATTAGCCATTGCAAGGATGATAGGCCACATAACTTATATGAGTGATACTTCGATGGAGCAGAAGTTTTCAAGAAAGCTCAAGAATGGAAACTATAGTTTTTCTTTTCGCCCGGATTTTGAGGTCGAGGGATATCTACACTATCAAGGTGATGACTTTGTAAAAAGGTTTGATGCAAACTCATACCTATATATATCCAAGGCCATAGATTATTTTGACCTGTCTGAGAGCAATGCCCTGGTTGTGAACAGCAGGGAAGAGAATGTGAGATTTTTAGTAATATCGTTTAAATCTGACTGGTTATATCCACCCTATCAATCAGTCGGGATAGTGAGGAAACTTAAAGCCGGTAGTGTGGATACAAGTTATTGTGAGATAGATTCCAGTTATGGGCATGATGCATTTTTAATCGAGGTAAAAGAAGAGACAAGTCTTGTAAAACATTTTTTAAACAGGATATATAGAGAAGTGGAAAATGGAAGATAAATTAATCAAACCGGACCATAAGATAATATTTGATATTATAAAGAAAGGATCAAGGGTTCTGGACCTTGGTTGCGGTGATGGAGAATTACTGCAAAATCTGGTAATGGCAAAAAAAGTAAAAGCTGAAGGCATAGAATTAAATGAAGAGAATATTTACAGCTGTATAGAGAAGGGACTTTCGGTATATCATAGGGACATTGAAGATGGACTTCAAGATCAACCGGATAATGCCTTTGATTATGTGATCCTTAATCAGATCATTCAGGAAATAAAAAATATGGAATTTTTATTAAATGAAACCTTCAGGGTGGGAAAGAAAGCTATAATAGGATTTCCGAACTTTGCATATATTGAAGCCCGTTTTGATTTATTTTTTAAAGGCACGGCTCCTGTGACATCTTCCTTACCCTATCAGTGGTATAATTCTCCCAATATACATTTTGGCAGCCTGAAAGATTTTAAAGCATATTGCACGGATAAAAATATTAAAATAATCAAAGCATATTATCTAGGAGAAAAAAATATTGTAAAGTTTCTGCCAAATATTTTTGCAATGAACGGTATATTTCTTGTTGAAAAAGGTCCGGCTAAATAATAAGACAGGAAAAAATTCGCCAGGGTTCCAACTGGTGCCACCATCAAACAGAAAATCTCCCATTATAAGTCTCTTTATTACTATTAACTCTATCATCTTTTTTTCTGATATATGATATGTTTCACTCCTATATAATATAGGGGATTTGTTCAATAAAGAACCTGAAGATGATGATAGCACTGAATATTAACAAAAATGCTGTGGACAATTGACTATTAAATTCAATATGATTAAAATAAGGGACGATGAATTTTCAGGATATTATATTTAATTTACAAAAATATTGGGCCGGCAAAGGTTGCCTCATAAAACAACCTCTTGACCTGGAAAAGGGCGCAGGTACTTTTAATCCTGACACCTTCCTGAGATGCCTTGGTCCCGAACCCTGGAAAGTAGCATATGTTGAACCATCCAGGAGGCCTACTGACGGCAGGTATGGAGAGAATCCTTTCAGGAGCCAGTTCTATTATCAATTCCAGGTACTTTTAAAACCTTCACCGGATGATGTAATAGATCTTTACCTGGGGTCGCTTGAAAGCCTTGGCATAGATATTCCGGGCCATGATATAAGGTTTGTTGAGGATGATTGGGCGTCTCCCACGATAGGTGCAGCCGGGCTTGGCTGGGAGGTATGGGCCGATGGCATGGAGATAACCCAGTTTACATATTTTCAACAGATGGGCGGTCTTGCCTTGAAACCTGTATCTGCAGAAATCACATACGGACTCGAGAGAATAGCTATGTATCTTCAGGATAAAGAAAGTTTCTGGGAACTTGCATGGAATGACAGTATTGCCTATAAGGATATTCATCTTGAATCGGAAAAACAATGGTCAAAATATAATTTTGAAATAGCAGATATTAATATGCTTCTGGACCTGTTTGATAAGTTTGAAAAAGAATTTAATAGTACAATAAAAAATGGACTGGTGTTTGTAGCTTGTGAGTATGTTCTTAAGTGTTCACATGTTTTTAATCTTTTAGATGCAAGGGAAGCGATCAGTGTCGCCCAGAGAACATCATATATTGCCAGGGTAAGGAAACAGGCAAAAGCCCTGTGCCAGGCTTATATTGACCAGAGAGAGGAACTGGGATTTCCCTTGCTAAAGAAGACAGGAAATTAAGATATGGAAAAAGACCTTGTTTTAGAGATCGGTACAGAAGAGCTCCCTCCTTCATGTATAAGGGAAGGTGTAGCAGGCCTTAAAGTTCTTCTTGAAAAAAACATTAAATCAAACCGTATTGATTTTGGCGGGGTATCCGTCTTTCACTCTCCGCGCAGGATAACAGCCTATATAAAGGACCTTGGTCTATTGCAGAGATCTGAGGAAAAAGTGGTCACCGGACCCCCAAAGAATATCTCGATCGGTCCTGATGGAAAACCAAATCAAGCTGCACTTGGTTTTGCAAAAAGTCTTGGTATAGATGCCTCCGATCTTGAGGAAATTGAGATCAAGGGGAAAGGGACATATCTTGGAAAAAAGATAGTCCGGAAGGGTAAAAAGACTACTGAGGTACTACCCGGAATATTAAAGGACACAATACTTTCGGTAACATTTAAAAAGCAGATGTACTGGGGTGATTACGGAACCAGGTTTATAAGGCCAATACGCTGGCTGCTTGTTCTTTTTGGTAATGAAATCATAGAGTTTGATATTGAAAATGTCAGCTCAGGCAGATTTACTTATGGGCACAGGACACTCAATAAATCTCCTATTAAAATAGAAGATGCAAAGGACTATTTTAGAATCCTTGAAAAAGAGGGAAATGCAATTGTTGATCCCCGGAAAAGAAGTGATATGATCCGCACCCAGATCAAAAGGATCGAAGAGGAGGAATGGAAAGGAAAATCCAGGTCCTTTGTGGATGGGAAATTGCTTGAAGAAGTAGTTGACCTGGTTGAGATGCCAAATGTACTGGTCGGAGAATTTCCTCCTGATTTTCTATATATACCTGCGGACATATTGATGGAAGCCATACAATATCATCAAAAATATTTTCCGGTACTTGATAACAGGGGAAAAGTCACTACAGACTTTTTGATCGTCCAGAACGGCAGGTCAGATAATGGTGATATAAAGAAAGGTAATGAAAGGGTGCTTAAAGCGAGGCTTTCTGATGCAGCTTTCTTTTATGAGCAGGATAAAAAACATGATTTTTCTCATTGGGAGAAAAAGCTTGAGGGTGTAATATTTTATTTTGGGCTCGGCAATATGAAGGATAAACAGGATCGCTTAAAGAAAATAAGCCTCTATATTGCAGGTAAGCTGGAAGGCAATATAAAAACTCCCGGGTCTACAGTCAAAGAGGACCTGGAAAAGGCCAGCACTATGTGTAAATGCGATCTTGTGACTAATCTTGTGGTAGAGTTCCCTGAACTACAGGGTATCGTCGGTCGTGAATATTCGAAAGAGAGGGGACACTCCGATTCCGTGGCGAATGCTGTATTTGAACACTATCTTCCAAGGTTTGCCGGGGATGACCTTCCAGGGACAGATACAGGCAGGATACTTTCACTGGCAGATAAGATAGATACAATAACCGGGATGTTCATGGTTGGAAATATTCCCTCAGGTTCTGAAGATCCTTTTGCTCTCAGGAGGAAAGCTTCAGGCATAGTAAGATCAATGCTTGAAGGAAATTATGATATCGACCTTAAAGACCTGATTATTTTTAATATGAAACTGTATTCTGATTCTTTTAAATTAAAGAAATCCACAGGAGAAGATAATGTGGAAAAAATATTTGATTTTATAATTGCACGCCAGAGATTTCTTCTTGAGGGCCAGAATAAAAGAATGGACATACTTGATGCTGTACTGGGTTCCGGAGTAAGGTCCATAACCGATATTGATATGCGTTTTAAAGCCATCGGGGAGTTTATTTTAAAAAATGATATCAAGTCTATTGTCTGGCCGATGAGCCGAAGCCAAAATATAATAATAAAGAAAAAATTCACGCATATAGATGAAGGCCTGTTTATTGAGGAACATGAGAAAAAACTATTTAAGTCATTAAAGGATGTTTTAGATGGAAAAGATGCTCTGATCCTTAATAAGGATTATCCTGAGCTTCTCAGGGAGATGGAAAGATTTGGTAAGGTAATCGATGTTTTTTTTGATAAAGTCCTGGTGATGGACAAGGATCCATTAGTAAAAGCAAACCGTATCAATATCTTAAAGGAAGTAGTGGATTATTATTTGAACATGGCAGATTTTTCAAAACTCATTTTAGAAGGTAATCAAATAAAGCAATAATATTTTATCTTTATTAAATTATATAAAATGATACATCACTCAAATGATTATTTACTTAATTTTTTATTAAATATTTGATATCATATTGCGATTTGTGTTTTCACAAAATATATTATAGGGGAGAAGGGATTTAATAATGACATCTAAAAAGTATGTATACTTTTTTGGTGAAGGTAAAAAGGAGATGAAGAAGCTTCTTGGGGGAAAAGGAGCAAATCTTTCAGAGATGACCAATATTGGTCTTCCGGTGCCTCCAGGTTTTACTATTTCCACAGAGGTATGTAATCTATATTATGATCTTGGAGAAAGATGGCCAGAGGGTCTTGAGGGACAGATCGAGGAAAATCTTAAAAAGCTGGAAGAGAAGATGGAGATGAGTTTTGGGGATAAGGGTAATCCTCTTCTGGTCTCGGTCCGTTCAGGAGCCGCCATATCGATGCCGGGAATGATGGACACTGTCTTAAATCTTGGTTTGAATGATATATCCGTTAAAGGCATTATCGCCAAGACCGGAAATGAAAGATTTGGCTGGGATGCATACAGGAGATTTGTACAGATGTTTGGCGATGTTGTCATGGGAGTTGAGCATGATGAATTTGAAAAAGCGATCCAGGCAAAGAAGGATAGCAAAGGTGTTTCATTTGATACTGATTTGACCGGACAGGACCTCAAGGAACTTGTTGATGACTATAAGAAGATAATCAAGGATGCGAAGGGAAAAAGTTTTCCCGAAGATCCCAGGGAACAGTTAAAGATGTCAATAGATGCAGTATTTGGTTCATGGAATAATAAGAGGGCCACTGCTTATAGAAACCTGAATGATATACCCCATGGTATTGGCACGGCAGTAAATATACAGACAATGGTATATGGTAATATGGGACAGACATCTGGGACCGGAGTAGCATTTACAAGAAATCCATCAACTGGTGAGGATATTCTCTATGGAGAATACTTGATAAATGCCCAGGGTGAGGATGTAGTTGCCGGGACAAGGACGCCTCAACCGATTGCAAAGTTGGAAGAGGAAATGCCTGAAAACTTTAAATTTCTCATAGACATAAGAAATAAACTTGAAGACCATTATAAGGATATGCAGGACCTGGAGTTCACGATTCAGGAGGGTAAGCTTTATATGCTCCAGACCAGGACAGGTAAGAGAACCGCTGCCGCAGCGCTACAGATCGCTGTAGATATGGTTGAAAAAAAATTTATAAATATAAAAACTGCTGTTACCAGGGTAGAACCCCAGATGCTTGACCAACTCCTTCACAAACAGCTTGATAAGAAGGCGAAAGAAAAAGCAGAAGTTCTTGCAAAGGGTCTTCCAGCATCACCTGGAGCAGCCCTCGGTAAGGCTGTATTTGACGCAGATGATGCAGTAGAAGAAGCAAAAAATGGTAATGTAATCCTCGTAAGGACAGAGACTTCTCCTGAAGATATCCAGGGTATGGCAGCTGCACAGGGAATCCTGACTGCCCGCGGCGGTATGACGTCTCATGCTGCAGTGGTGGCCCGTGGAATGGGAAAATGCTGTGTTGCCGGAGCTGAGTCGATCAAGGTTTTTGAGGACAAGCAGTACTTTGAAATAAATGGGACACAGGTGAAAAAGGGTGAATGGATAACCCTTGATGGTTCAACCGGGGAAGTCTTTACCGGACAGATACCTGTTGTGGACCCGGAACTTAATGAAAATTTTGAGATCTTCATGAGTTGGGTTAATGATTTTAAAAGACTTGGTATCAGGACAAATGCTGACACTCCAAAGGATTCAGAAGTAGCGCTTAGCTTTGGGGCGGAAGGGATCGGCCTTTGCCGGACAGAGCATATGTTTTTTGAGGGCGAACGGATAAAATCCGTAAGGAAGATGATAGTATCTTCAAATGAGGATGAGAGAAGAAAAGCATTGATGGAGCTGCTTCCGATGCAGAGGAAAGACTTCTATGATATATTCAAGGTCATGAAAGGTCTTCCGGTAACTATAAGACTTCTTGACCCTCCTCTTCACGAGTTCCTCCCGACAGAAGAAGAGGATATAAAGGAAATTGCCACGGAGATGGGGATTACTTTTGACGACCTTAAATCTAAAATAATTTCTCTTCATGAGATGAATCCGATGCTTGGTCACAGGGGTTGCAGATTATCCATCACATATCCGGAGATAGCTGAAATGCAGTCAAGGGCTATTTTTGAAGCAGCTGCTGATCTAACTAAAGAAGGGTATGATGTGCAGCCTGAAGTAATGGTTCCACTGGTAGGCAGTCTAATGGAGATAAAAATACTCAGGGAGAAGATCATTTTAGTTGCTGATGAAGTAATGAATGAGAAAAACCTGAAATTTGAATATAAGATAGGTACCATGATAGAGGTTCCAAGAGCATGCTTGATTGCAGACAAGATAGCAAGAGAAGCAGAATTTTTTAGCTTTGGCACAAATGACCTCACCCAGATGACTTATGGTTTCTCAAGAGATGACTCAGGAAAGTTCCTCCCGGACTATATCGAACAGGAAATACTCGCCAAAGATCCTTTCGCAACACTTGATATAGGTGGGGTAGGGCAGCTGATGAAGATGGGATTTGAAAAGGGAAGAAAGACAAGAAAAGATCTCAAAGTCGGAATATGCGGCGAGCATGGAGGAGATCCAAAGTCTATCGAATTCTGCCATAAAGTCGGGATGGACTATGTCAGTGCTTCGCCATACAGGGTGCCTGTAGCGCGTCTTGCGGCAGCCCAGGCAGCAATAATGGAGGAGTCAGACCAGGAGTAGTATCGGATATATAATGCAGGCTTACAATCTTATGATCTGGTCAAGCCAGGCTTATATAGAAATTAATTAAATAAATCAGGACCCACTGTATCATAGGGATCGGAAGGGTCCTGATTTTTTAATAATAATTATATTTTTATTAACTTCCCTGCTTTTTATGTGATAAAATTATATATGTTAGGGTCAGCTCAGCTGTTCCTTTCCAAAGATGCATATATTGCACATTCATAGTTTTTAAGATTATTATGTCCCCAGAATAATTAATTATGTCCAGAAGTCTAAAAGAAGGCGAAGTAGAAGAATTAAAATCACATGCTGATATATATAGTGTAGTATCCGGTTATGTGAAGCTAAAAAAATCCGGTAAAAGTTATTCCGGTCTATGCCCTTTCCATAAAGAGAAAACCCCTTCCTTTTCTGTGGACCAGACCAAGCAGCTATATCATTGTTTTGGTTGTGGTGAAGGTGGAGACTTAATCAGTTTTGTAGAAAAAATTGAAAATATGGATTTTATCGAATCAGTTGAATTTCTCGCAAATAAAGTAGGGTATAAGCTAAAATATAATCTATCAGGGGGCTCCAGGGAATTTGGGAAAGTCCGCAATAAACTCTATGAAATAAATGAATTGGCCAAAAAATATTTTCAATTTATCCTCTTTAAAAGCAAGGCAGGAAGAATACCTCTTGATTACCTTAAAAAAAGAGGTTTTACAGAAGAGACCATACAGGAATTTGAAGTAGGATATAGCATGGACCTCTGGGATAATTTTACCAATTTCATAATTAAGAGAAAATTTAAGCCAAAGGAAGTCATTGATAGCGGACTGGCCATTGAGAGCACCAGGAAGAAAGGTGCTGTATACGACCGGTTCAGGGGAAGGATAATGTTTCCAATTGAAGACATAATAGGAAAACCAATTGGTTTTGGTGGAAGGATCATCTCAGAAAAATCAAATACAGCCAGGCAGAGTGCAAAATATATAAACACTCCCGAGACTAGAATATATTCAAAAAGCAAAAATATTTATCACATCCATCAGGCTAAAAATTTTATAGTGGATATGGATGAAGTATTGATAGTGGAAGGATACACCGATGTAATGGCACTTTATCAATCCGGTTTTAAAAATGCAGTTGCAAGCCTAGGTACCGCACTTACCTCTGACCAGATTAAGATCCTTGGAAGGTTTACTAAAAATATTGTACTTGTTTTTGACAGTGACCAGGCAGGGATGAATGCATCACTTAAAGGGATGGAGCGTTTAAGGGAATATAATGAGAGGCTGGACCTTTACTTTGAGAGCAATCTTAATATTAAAGTAGCAATACTTGAAAAAGATTATGATCCTGCAGAATTTATCTTAAAGAAGGGCAAACAGTTATTTATGGAAAAGATAAAAAATGCCCAGAATATCATCGATTTTACAATCGATGTCATCCTTGACAGGCATGATATTAACGATCTTTCGGGAAAGCTTAAAGCAAGTGACAGCTTGATCAATTTTATTTCTACTCTCAGCTCTTCCATCATCCAGGAAGAATGCATAAAAAAGGTGGCCCGAAAGCTGAACTTAAAGGAGAATCTCCTTCTGGAGGAGATGCAGAAAAAAGAAATGACACAGAATATTAGTCCAAAAAATTATTGGAATAATATCGGAGAAGATAATGACAGGGAGAAAAGGGAAAAGGTGACGCCTTTAAAGAAGGTAGAAATAGAAGCACTGAAACTCATAATAAACGGACAAGGGGAAAAGTTTGATGAGCTTCTTGAATTCAGCTCGCAGTATTTCAGGTTTGAGGATACCAGGGAGCTTTTTGGTATTTTAAAAGAGGAGATAAGACAGTCGGGAGAAGGAAACAAAAAGGTAAACTTTCCCATAAAAATTTCGTCTGGGGTTTTAGAAAATGCAGAAGTTAGGAAGTTGTATAATTTTATTCTTTTTAGTGAACTCCATTACAGTGAAGATGAAATAGATAAGGCAAGTGTAGAAATTCTTAATAATTTAAAGAAGATACATCTTTCTGAAGAGATCGAATTTGTCCGGAAGAAGATGATGGAATACGAAGATGCTAAAAGAGGATCAAATGATGAGGAGATAAGTAAGCTTGACCGCAAGCACGACAGTCTTTATCAGAGATTGATAAAACTTGAACAGGAAAAGCAAAAATTGGGTATAATAAACATATAGAAGAAAATCTTTAATTATTTCTTCAGATTAGGTAAAATATGACTTCTGGTTAAAACTCTTGTAATAATCGATTAAATTTTATTTATTGAGGTGACCTACAGTATGAAAAGAGGGGCTGAATTAAAGCTTGATGAAGTAAAGACTCTTATTAGTAAGGGTAAAACTGATGGCTTACTTACGACAGAAGAGATCACAGAAACTCTTTCAGAAGTCGATCTGAATAAAGAACAGATCGAAAACATCTATGATGTCTTTGAGAACCTCGGCATAGAGATAATCAATGAGGAAGATGAAGATATAGATATTAAGGCAACAGTTAAGAAAACCGAGAAGGTTGCCATAAAGAGGAAACTTGACTTGACGATCAAGTCTCCTACCAATGATCCGGTCAGGATGTATTTAAAGGAAATAGGTAAGGTAAGGCTCCTTACTGCCTATGAAGAAGTCCAACTGGCAAAAAGGATCGAAGCCGGGGACATAGTAGCAAAAGGGTGTCTTGTAGAAGCAAACCTGAGGCTTGTGGTAAGTATTGCTAAGAAGTATGTTGGTCGGGGAATGCTCTTCCTGGATCTTATCCAGGAAGGTAATCTCGGACTTATAAGAGCGGTCGAGAAATTTGATTATATGAAGGGTTATAAGTTTTCTACCTATGCGACCTGGTGGATAAGACAAGCTATAACGAGAGCCATTGCTGACCAGGCAAGGACCATCAGGATACCCGTACATATGGTTGAGACCATAAATAAACTTATCAGGGTTCAAAGACAATTACTACAAAAATTTGGAAGAGAGCCGACCCCTGAGGAAATAGCTAAAAAAATGGAGTTTACGCCTGAGAAAGTGCGGGAGATAATGAAAATATCTCAAGAACCAGTTTCTCTTGAGACTCCTATCGGTGAAGAAGAAGACAGCCATCTTGGTGATTTTATAGAAGATGCAGAAGTGGAAGCTCCATCTGATGCAGCTTCATTTACAATGCTGCAGGAACAACTTCATGAAGTATTAAATACCCTAAATGACAGGGAAAGAAAAGTTATACAACTCCGCTTCGGACTTCAGGACGGACATCCCAGAACGCTTGAGGAAGTCGGACGGGAATTTGGTGTGACAAGAGAAAGGATAAGGCAAATAGAATCCAAGACCCTTGGTAAACTCCGTCACCCAAACAGGAGCAGTGCTTTAAGGGATTTCCTTGATTACTAGTAGTGTTTTTTAGAACTTTTCCCATGATCTACCTTTTGGTGTGATGGAACTGCTGGATAAATATCGCGCAGTATATCCCAAAATAAAATGGGCTGGATTTAGCTTAAAATTCTGTTTGAAATAAACTGCTAATATATTATAATAGCATATCGTTATCACTTCGTTCCCCGGTAGCTCAACGGTAGAGCGTTCGGCTGTTAACCGAAATGTTGTAGGTTCGAGTCCTACCCGGGGAGCCAG
>JAZFRP010000146.1:0-8249 GCA_036445715.1 Candidatus Humimicrobiaceae bacterium
TATCCTGTTCTATCTGGAAAAACAGGTTCGAGCGCTGTTCTTCCATCAAATAATATTTCCATCTGCAGCTGTGTGCACATTCACCCTTGTTTGCATCTCTTCCCGTCATATATTTAGAAAGCATGCACCTTCCGGAATATGATATACAAAGGGCGCCGTGAACAAACACTTCGATTTCTACCTTAGACTTTTTTTTGATCTCTTTAAGGTCATTGAAAGAGATCTCCCTGGCAAGATTGACCCTGCTGGCACCGAACTTTTCCATTATCCTGACTCCATGATGATTTGTTATGCTGGTCTGGGTGCTAATATGAATTCTAGCTTCAGGAATTATTTCCCTGATAAGCCCCATTACTCCAAGATCTGCAGCAATCAGGCCATCAAGCTCAATATTTTTAAGGTTATTTATATATTCTTTGAGGTCATCAACCTCATTTTCATGTATGCATGAATTCAGGGTAATATATACCCTGACACCTTTACTGTGGGCATATTTCACACCCTCTGCTAACTCATCAAGGGAAAAATTACCTCTTATACTTCTTAGATTAAATTTTTTACCGCCTACATATACAGCATCAGCGCCATAATTGACTGCATATTTCAATATTTTCAGATTATTTGCAGGAATCATCAGCTCAGGTATTTTATTTCCAGCCATCCGGACCATCTCCATATATGCTTATTGCCAGACCGTCGCCAATATCAATAAGCTTACTGCTTGTGATATTATTATCAGCAGTAATCATTTTTAAATACTCCTTTATACCTTTTACACTATTTTTATCATGTTTCAAAGGAACTTGAGAAAATATTTTGCCATTACAAAAAATATTATCTGCTATGATGAGTGCACCATTATTAAGTTTTCCCTGTATTGCTTCCAGGTATCCGGCATACTCAAATTTTGCTGCATCTATAAAAATGAGATCAAATTTTTCATCCAGTTCCGGAATGACCTTTAATGCATTACCATGAATAAACTTCATTTCTATTCCCCGAAATCTCTCCCTGATAAAAGACTCTGCTGAATACAATCTTTCTTTATTTAGATCTATTCCTGTATAGCTAGAACATTTCTGAAGATTTTTTACCAGAAAATATGTTGAAAATCCAGTGCCGCACCCTATTTCAAGTAATTTTCCAGGTTTTTTTACCAGTACAGCAAACTCAAGAAGTGCTCCGGTTTCTATACTTATTACAGGGATTTTTGACGATCTTGATTTTTCCTCTAAAGATTTAAGAAATTTTTTTTCTTCAAGAAAGAGGCTTGATTGATCAATTAGCATTATTAATATTATTTATATGTTCATCATAATTATTGGTAAAGGAGTGTTCATGTGTTTGGCTGTCAGTGACAACAAAATACAAATAATCTACGTCAGCCGGTTTTATTGCCGCTATTATGGCGGCCAGTCCGGGATTACATATCGGTGTCGGCGGAAGACCTGCATACAATCTTGTATTAAATCCGGTGTCTGTTTCAAGATCTGATACTGTCAAAAGCTCATCCCATTTTTCAAGAAAATAAGTCAGTGTAGCATCGATTCCAAGAGGCATACCAATATTGAGCCTATTATGTATCACAGCTGATATCAATTCCCTTTCTTCCGGTATATAGGCCTCCCTCTCTATCATCGAAGCGATCTTTAATATGTCGTATTTTGAAAAACCATTGTTTTCAGGATCCGCATAATCAAGATCTCCAGTCTCATAACGGTACTGGGCAAGCATCATGTCTACAATGTCATGTGCATTATAGTCCATTGTGACTTCATAAGTCTTTGGAAAAAGGTAACCTTCAAGACTTTCATCGTTTTCGATATAATCATAATTATAATTATCTGCATTTACTGCAAGAAGCATTTCGTCTATATCTATAAAAGGCAGCTCACTTGAGAATCTTTCTACTATATCAGAGATAATATAACCTTCCGGTATTGCTACTGTAAAAGTGATTATTGCAGGTCCCGAAGAAAGATCATCCATTACTTCACCATATTCCGAACCGGTTAGTAGATTGTAAGTTCCAGGTACAAGGCTCTTTTCTTTTCCTTTTTGCTGAACATATAATCTAAACATAAAACCATTGTCCACTACCTGGTTATCCTCAAGGACAGCAGCAATCTGGTCAAGAGTCATTCCTTCAATTATTATTACTTCTACTTCTATGCCCTCAGAGACCTCGGTCTTATCTTCTGGTATGCCGGTATCCAGGAAACATGAGCTTGCAAAACCAGATGACATGCTCAGGATCAAGATCAGCAGTAAAGTGATAATCTTATTAATTTTATTATTGATCTTTTTTAACCTCATTATTCTTATCAAGATAATCTTGAAGTATCATCGCGGCAGATAAATTATCAATATCTTTTTTTTTCCGGCTACTTTTTTTTATAGTATGTTTAGGGATACTGCTGGTAAATCGCTCATCAAAATATACAATACCAACATTTTCAAAATCAATATTATCATTAACGAATTGAATTACCTTCCGGGACTGGCCACCAATATCACCTCTCAAAGTATAAGGCATTCCAATAACTATTTTTTCGATATGGTATTCTTTTATTATTTTCTCTAAAGCGGGTTTAAAATTACTGTCATTCTTAATAATACTAAAAGGTGCCGATAATTTTTCATCCCTGTCGGACAATGCGACCCCTATTCTTTTTTCTCCTATATCCAGACCCAGTATTTTCATTTCAGTTTCAGTTTCTTCCTGACATCATTTACCGCATAATTGATAGCTTCATCAAGTGAGCCGGTATCACTACCGCCAAGCTGTGCATAATCCGGTCTTCCCCCGCCTCCGCCTTTTACTATTTTTCCCATTTCTACGGCAAGTTTTCCGCAATTAATACCTGCATCAACCAGGTCCCTGGTACAGGAAAGGATAATAACAGGTTTCTCATTACTAAGATTTCCAAGTGCTATAAATGTTCTTAAATTTTTAAAACTGTCTTTTATAAAGTCACTTACTTGTCCCATGCTCTTTATATCAAGCGATGAAAGACCTCCGTCCCTGGATAAATCATAATAAATGATCCTGTATTCTCCCTTATTTATTTCATCGTCTAATCTTTTAAGTATGGTCCCGGCCGAGATTTTAACTTTCAGGTTCATTAGTTCCTCAGAAATTTTTAAGTTTTCATCTCTCATTTTTTTAACTGTCATGGGAACTTTATTTATATCTACTTCCAGGTCAAAAGCGATATCATCTAAAATATCTTTTTTAGCTTTTAATGTTTTAAAGGCATGCATACCTGTTACAGCCTCTATCCTTCTAAGATTTGATCCAATACTGGTATCAGATATTATAGTAAACAAACCGATCTGTCCGGTACGGTCTATATGTAATCCACCACAGAGTTCCCTGCTGTAATTTCCGATTTCTACTATTCTTACAAATTTTCCATATTTCTCATCAAATAATGCTATGGTTCCAAGTTGCTGTGCATAATCCCTTGTAGTCTCAAAACAGTGGACCGGTTCATCTCTCTGTATCCTCACATTTATAAGCTCTTCCACTTTATCTATCTGTTCACCTGTCGGTGTATCGTATATTGAATAATCAAACCTGAACCTTTCACCGGCAACAAATGATCCTGCCTGCTTTAACTGGTCACCAAAAACATTTCTCAGGGCCCAATGGAGAAGTTGAGTAGCTGTATGATTTTTCCTTATATCTTTTCTTATTGTATTACTGACCTCGATTTCAACTTTTTCCCCGGTCTTTATTTTTCCCTCTTTTACAAAACCCCTGTGAACAAAAATATTTTCAACAGGGACCTGGGTATCTTTTACGATAAATATTCCGCCTTTTGACTTAATAATACCAGAGTCACCGACCTGGCCGCCTTTTTCTCCATAGAAGACAGTGTCCTTTAAAACGAGCTCGCCCTTTTCACCTGCATTAAGCTCTTCAACAATGACCATATTTTCATTATCGGGAGAGCTTATTATCTTTTCTATGCAAGTATTCGCCTGGTCCTTTTCATACCCGAGAAATTCCACATGAATTTCTTTTGCCATGGTCCTGTATAGATAAAGGTTTTCATCGATTTTTTTATCAAATGAAGTCTTACTCTTTGATTTTTCTGAATGTTCCTTGAAATATTCATCAAATTTTTCAAGGTCCAGTTTCAAATCATTTTCATCAAGTATTTCTCTTGTAAGCTCTACCGGAAAGCCATATGTATCATATAACCTGAAAGCAACTTTGGAATCGAGATGATCCTTACCGGCTTTTTTTATCCCCAGGATTTTTTCAGATAATATTTTACTGCCCTCTTTTAAAGTCCTGGTAAATCTTTTTTCCTCATCAAGCACAAGTTTTTTAGAGAACTTACTTTTTTCAGATAACTCTGGATAATAAGATGAGTATTGTTCGGTAACAGTCTCTCCAATGTCATTTATAAAATAATCATTTATGCCCATTTGTTTTCCAAACCTTACAGCTCTCCTGATTATTCTTCTAAGTATATATCCTCTTCCTTCATTAGATGGCGTGACACCACCCGCAATAAGAAAATATATTGCCCTTATATGATCTGCAAGTATCCTGAGTGCCCGGTTAACATCCGGATCATAATCATCATCTCCGGGAGAGGTCAGTCTTTTACCGGATACTTCCTGGATCTTCTTAAACATTTTTTCAAATAGCGTGGTCCTGAATACTGAACTTTTTCCTTCCAGCACGGCAATTATTCTTTCAAGGCCCATACCGGTGTCAATATTTTTTTTAGGAAGTTCAGAGTATTTCTTTCCATCAAAATTATATTGTGTAAATACCAGGTTCCAGACTTCCAAAAATCTTCCGCAATCGCAATTTGGATTACAATCAGGTTTACCGCAGCCTGTTTTTTTGCCAAAATCATAATATATTTCCGTACATGGTCCACATGGTCCGGTATCGCCAGCAGGCCCCCAGAAATTTTCCTTTTTATCAAATTTATATATTACATCATCAGTAAAACCATGATCTTTCCAATATTGAACAGACTCCTCATCGGCAGGGATATCAGTATCACCATTAAAAACAGCTATCAGTAGTCTGTCCTGCGGTATTTTTAAAATATTAACTATAAAATCATAGGCAAAATCAATTGCTTCTTTTTTAAAATAATCCCCAAAAGCAAAGTTTCCAAGCATCTCAAAAAAAGTAAGGTGCCTGTCAGTATATCCAACACTATCTATATCACTTGTCCTGAAGCACTTCTGGACAGTCGCTATTCTTTCCTTTGGAGGTTTTTCTGTGCCAAGATAATAAGGTTTGAAAGGCTGCATACCAGCAGTTGTAAGAAGTACACTATCGTCATTTTCCGGTATCAGTCCCGATGAAGGTAGAATCAAATGTTGCTTATTCTTAAAATAATCTAAGAATTTTTTCCTAATATCCATAAATAAATCTAAACTTTATTTTTTTATAATAAAACGGATACCCCGTTTAGTCGTAACCTAAAGAAGTTTTTTGCGCCCCGCACTCAGCAGGTGGATGCCCTCCTGCCTGCTTAGTAAGTCCCTGTAGAAAATCAGGGCATTTACACTACAGTCAAAGTTTGGGCTTCCAATGTAATTTTGTTGGCACAAAAATTAACTTCGGCAACGATATAAACAGAATACCCGGCTTGATATTATCATAATCGAATTCTTTATTCAATAAAGCCTAAAATATCAATAAAAGCATACATGCAGGTCATATATAAATCAAAATTTGACAGTATTTAATCTTCTTCATCATCTGTATTTATACTTATATGAACTTCATCAAGCTGTTTTTCAGATACCCCTGATGGTGAGCCTGTTAAAAGACCTACAGCGGACTGAGTCTTTGGAAAAGCTATTACTTCCCTTATTGTATCCAGTTTTCCAAGCACCATCACCATCCTGTCCATACCCAATGCTATACCACCGTGTGGTGGGACACCAAACTCAAGCGCCTTAACAAAAAAACCAAAATTTTCTTCAATCGTATCATCATCTATACCCAAAAGTTTAAATATCTTTTGCTGAAGATCACTATCATTTATCCTTATAGATCCTCCTCCGATCTCTTCTCCATTAAGGACAATATCATAGGCAAGTGATTTAGCCTTTAAAGGTTCTTCTTCAAGTGATCCGGCCCCAGCTTTATCTGGTGAGGTAAACGGATGATGAACAGAATTAAGCCTCTTTTCATCCTCGTCCCAATCAAATAATGGGAAATCGTGAACCCACACAAATTCAAAAGCCTCTTTATCTATAATACCAAGTTTTTTTGCAAGATGTATCCTGATATTGCCAAGTACTTCACAGGTGGTCCTGAACTTATCCGCAACGATCAAGACCAGGTCATTACCTTTTAAGTTTAAAGTATCAGTTAAAGCTTTTATCTCAGTCTCATTTAAAAACTTTGTTATAGGGGATTGAAATTCCATCTCATTTCCTATCTTGATCCAGGCGAGTCCGCCTGCGCCGTTTGACTTTGCAATATCTACGAGGTCGTCAAGCTCTTTCCTGCTGAACCGGTCACCTTCGGGGACAATAATACATTTGATGGATCCACCCGATTTTACGACATTTTTAAATATTTTTAATTCGCTTTTGGAAAAAATTTCAGTTATTTCTTTTAGCTCAAGGTCAAATCGGAGATCAGGTTTATCACTACCGTATTTTTCCATGCTTTCCTGCCAGGTTATTCTCCTGAATGGTGTGGTAACACTTTTTTTAAGTACTTTATCAAATATCTCACTGAAAAGACCCTCTATTGTATTTATTACATCATCGACTTCTACGAATGTCATCTCCAGGTCGATCTGTGTAAATTCAGGCTGGCGGTCTGCCCTCAGGTCTTCATCCCTGAAACATCTGGCTATCTGGTATATCCTATCGAATCCGGAAAACATAAGTGTCTGCTTGAACAGCTGGGGAGATTGTGGAAGTGCGTAGAACTTACCCGGATTAATACGTGAGGGTACAAGAAAATCCCTTGCACCTTCTGGTGTGCTCTTAGCAAGAATAGGAGTTTCAACTTCAATAAAACCTATTGAATTAAAATAATCCCTGGTCGTCCTGTTTATCTCATGTCTTAAGCGGATATTATGCTGCATCTGCTCTGACCTTAAATCGATATACCTGTATCTTAATCTTGTGTTTTCATCCACCCTGTCCCTGTGCTCCAGCATAAAAGGCGGTGTTTTTGATTTTGAGAATATTTTTACCGAAGATATTATTACTTCGATTTCTCCGGTAGGGATATTTTTATTTACTGCTTCATCGGAACGTTTTCTTACTTCCCCGGATGCTTGTATCACAAACTCATTTCTTATATCCTTTCCCGATTCATAAGCTTTGCTGAAAGAATTGGGGTCAAAGACGAGTTGAATAATGCCTGAAAAGTCTCTCAGGTCTATAAATATCAATTTTCCATGATCCCTTCTTTTGTTTACCCAGCCGCAAAGGTTTATATTCTTTCCGACAAAGCTTGCATTTATCTCAGAACATAGATTTGACCGCATTCCTGTTTTAAAACTAGAATCTCCCATATTTAAATTCTCCCTGCTATTTCAAATATCTTTTCAACAATTTCATTTTTACTTATCGTGTATTGTTTAAAACTCTTTAGATCTTTAATTGTAACTGAATTATTTTTGGCCTCATCTTCACCAATAAAAGCTATTATATTAAAATCCAGCTTCTCTGCTTTTTTTATTTCGGCTTTAATGCTGCGGGCGGTATAATTTATATCACAAACTATGCCGGATTCCCGCAGTAATTTTAATATTTCCAGCATATACCCTTTTGAAACATCATCAATTGCTACCAGGTATGCTTTAATGTTTTTAGTATCTTCCTCATACTCGATTCCAAGATCCTTCATCAGCATGATGGTCCTGTCAATCCCGACTGCAAAACCTATTGCCGGCATATCAGGTCCGCCAAACTGTCCGATTAGATTATCGTATCTTCCTCCACCGCCAAGGGCATTCTGGGCACTTTCAAGATCATTTGATATTATTTCAAATACAGTCTTTGTATAATAATCAAATCCCCTTACAAGTGAATCGGATATCTTAAAATCTACTGAAAGACAGGATAAGGTGTCAGTCATATCCTTAAAATGTGTTTTACAACTACCACACAGGTACTCTGAGATCCCTGGTTTTTTTTGTGCGATCTCCCTGCATCCCGGAACCTTGCAGTCAAATATCCTTAGAGGATTATTCCCAAGCCTTTTTGTACAATCTCCGCAAAGCCCTGCTTTTTTA
>JAZFRP010000147.1:0-8829 GCA_036445715.1 Candidatus Humimicrobiaceae bacterium
AGATCAATAATGACGACAATTGCCAGCTTCCAAAGGAAAATGGGATTTTTATGGAAGGTCTTCCCATACATGAAAACCCTCTTATGGTGCGACTTCAAAAACCGCCCTGCAAAGTTTCCATTACTAAACTAAAAATTCCGGAGTTCTGCTGAGCAGGCATATTATCAAAATGTAAAGGAGATTTTTGAATCGGTAATAATAAAAATCGTAGTATTTTAACTATGCCAGTGGACTAAAAGTTGAATGATCAGTTATTATTTACTTTAAGTCTTTAAGAGCTTCTACAAGTTCCATGCTGTCTCCCAGCATTCTTATCCATATCACCTGTCTGCCGAAATTCCTGGCTTCTTCCTTTGTCTCAAAATATATATCTATCCTGTTGCCTCTTATTTTCCCGCCAGTATCCTCAGCGATAAAAACACCCATATCCTTTATCTCGATCTGTGTTCCAAGGGGGATTATCTTCTTGTCGACAGCGATCATTCCTTTTTTTATCTCTTTGCCGCTGGCAGTTATATTATTGGTGCCCTGCAGGGGGTCATTTGCGCTATACCCGGTTGCAACAAAATAAAACCACTCGATCTCTTTTTCGATTTCTATTATCTCAGTTATATAGATGGGTTCTTTTTTTATCACTACTTCAGTCTCTGCCTCTTCAAGAAGTTGCCCGGATCCATCATCCCGGGTAAATGTAACAATCACTGCAACAAAGATCAAAGCAGAGACAAGGACCCAGAACAATATATTGATGACCATATTATATTTACTTGTCATATTATCTTTCTCAACACTAAAAATCATTAATATCTAATAAATTTATCAACACTTTACTTAAAAGTACTATTCAAGTTTAAGCATTATATAGATATTTTTGAATAAATCAACAAAAATTTTATTTCAGGATAATTATTTGATGTGATATGACATATGGATATATGGCAGGAAGCAGGCTCTTTCACGCTTCAAAAGCCTGCCCTTTATTATCCTGCAATATATAGAATTGATCGGGAGCAATTTACAATGTGCCTGAGATCGTTCATATTTTCCATTATAATTACTATACATTTGTATAGTGATTATATATAATACAAGCATGATAGATCTTACCGACAGACAAAAAAATGTTTTAAAGAATATTTATGATTATATATTGGAGAACGGCTACCCCCCGGCCATAAGAGAGCTTGCGGATATTCTCGGCCTTTCCTCACCCAGGGGGATCTCTGACCATTTTAACTGCCTGGAGAGGAAGGGATATATAATCCGGAAGTCTTCTGCACGCTCTATCAAACTTACTGGTAAAGCTATTGCTTTGTTTGGCCAAAACAGGGAAAGAGACACATTTTACCTGCCTCTTATTGGAAATATAGCCGCAGGAAGACCGGTACTTGCTGAAGAGAATATTGAGGAATATATTGCTTTTCCGGCCGGAAGAAAAGAACTTAAAAAGGCTGATTTCGCCTTAAGGGTAAGAGGCGACAGCATGATAGGTGATCATATCCTGGACGGAGACATCATAGCTGTAAGATCCCAGCCGGATGCAAACAATGGAGATATAGTCGTAGCATTAATAGAAGATGAAGCAGTGGTAAAAAGATTCTACAGGACGGCCGGGAAGAACTTTGAACTCAGGTCTTCTAATCCGGAATACCTGCCCATACAAGCGGATAATGATCTTAAAATACAGGGAAAGGTAGTGGCTGTCCAGAGGGTCATCTAATGACAGGTCCATTCCCTGATCTTTTATAATATTTTTTGTAAAATACCAGGAGCATGCCCGGGGACCGGGCTATGAAAGGAATATTGTGACCCTTTTTTCTCATCTGCATGTACACAGCGAATACAGCATCATGGAATCAACCATAAGGATAGACGATCTTTTAGAGGCTGCTTCCAGATCCAATATGGGCTCTGTAGCGCTTACTGATAAATACACTATGAGCGGAGCAATAGAATTCTATAGAAAGGCTATATCCAGGAATATAAAGCCCATTATCGGTTGTGAGATAGGCCTGGCTTCAGGAAGCCGTATATTCCATCTGGTATTACTGGCAAAGGATGAGTTTGGATATCAAAACCTGTGCCGGATCGCAAGCAGGTCCCACTTGAAGAAAGGCACTTTCCCTGTCCCTGCAGTAGATGAGCAATATATTGTCAAAAATTCGAAAGGACTCATCGGATTGAGCGCTTGTACCAGCGGCGAACTCTCTTTTCTCCTGGGTAAGGGATATGAAAAGAAAGCAAGAGAGATGGTGGCCAAATACCACGATATTTTTGAAGGTGATTTTTATATAGAGATACAGAGATATCCATTATCCAAAATACCGGTACCTGATTCTTCGCTTTCAGAAATATTGATAAGCTTTGCCCTTAAGAATAATTTTCCCATTGTAGCGGCTAATAATGTCCATTACCTTAAACCAGATGACTTTAAATCATATAGATATCTTTATAAAATAAAATCATTGAGTCTAAAAAGTGACCCCGTGACCAAACCGGTAAAAAATGGGGAACATTATTTAAAATCTTCCCTTGAAATGGAAAGGCTTTTCAAAGATATCCCACAGGCAGTTTTTAATACCCGGGCCATATCCAAAAAATGCAATCTGGTGTTGGAACTGGGCAAGACTATATTTCCACGCTTTGTTCTTCCCGGAAAAGAGACCGCTGACAGCTGCTTGAAAAAACTTTGCCTGAAAGGACTTCTGTGGAGGTATGGCAGCTCCCCTCCCCCTGCACCATATAAAAGACTTGAGAAGGAACTCTCTGTAATAAAAAAGACAGGTTTCAGCGACTATTTTTTAATAGTTGCCGATATGGCAAGGTTTACCCGCAAGAAAAAAATCCCTATATGCGGAAAGGGCTCTGCTGCAGGAAGCCTTGTCTCGTACCTGCTGGGGATATCAAATATTGATCCTGTAAAGCATGACCTCTATTTTGAGAGATTTCTTAATCATGAAAGAAAAGAACCTCCGGATATAGACATAGATATCTGCAGTAAAAGAAGAAATGAAGTACGGGAGTATTTATTGTCTAAATACGGCCGGAACAGTGTGTCGAGGGTGTGCACATTCTCGACCCTGAAACCGAGAGCAGCCCTGAGGGAGGCCGGAAGGATAATGGGCCTGGGTAAAGACGATATCGACCAGGTCATCAAAACTGCCAAAAAGTTCAAACACTTCCCTTCCGGGAAAAGTCATAGGATCAGCACTTTATCACCGATCGTTTCAAAAAATCAATTATACCTTGAAGCGTCTTCTATTGCAGGAAAGATCGAAAATTATACAAGACATCTTTCGATGCACCCTTCAGCATTTATAATCTGTGACAGGCTTCTGGCAGAAAAGGTCCCTATGACCCTTTCTGAGACAGGAGAGATCATGAGTCAATATGATATGAATAGTATAAAAGCTCTGGGACTTCTAAAAATGGATCTTATAAGCTCCCTTAGCCTGAGCCTGATAAGCGATGTTTCCTCTATCCTGAAAAGACAAAGAGGCATTGATATTGATCTGTCCAATATAGGATACGATGATCCCAGGGTATTTGATCTTATGGTAACCGGAAACACATTATGCATATTCCAGCTTGAAAGTTCCGGAATAAGGGCCCTGGCAAGAAAGATAAAGCCTTCCTCCCTTAATGATATAACCCTGCTCATATCACTTTACCGTCCGGGCCCACAGCAGTCAGGAATGGTAAAGAATTTTATAGAAAGAAAGTTCGGAAGAGAAAAAACAATTTATTTGCATAAGGATCTTGAACCCATACTCAAAGATACTTATGGTGTCATCCTCTACCAGGAACAAGTAATGCGGATAGTGCTGAAGATCGCAGGTTATTCTCTAAGCGAAGCAGATACCCTGAGAAAAGCTATTACCGGGCTATCTTCTCCAGAGATGCAAAAACAAAGGTCCAGGTTCATAGAAGGATCGGTTAGAAGAGGTTATTCTTTTTATTTGTCTGCTTCTATATTCGAGCTCATATCCAAATTTGCCAGCTATGGTTTTGTAAAAGCTCATGCCGCTGCATATAGTGAGATCTCTTACAAAATATCTTATATTAAAGCTTATTTTCCCGCAGAACTAATAGCTTCAATACTTACCAATAATTCGGGATACTATGGTCACGGACAATATGTGGAAGAAGCCAGGAGGCTGGATATAAACATAAAGCTCCCTGACATAAATAAAAGCCGGGAAGGTTTTACCGTGGAAGATAAAGGAGGGTCCATAAGGGTTCCTCTTATATCAGTAAAGGATCTCGGCCTGGCAGGCTCCAGGGCCATTATGGCTGAAAGATCAAAAAATGGACCCTTTGGGGATTTTATTGATTTTTACCATAGAACTGCTAAAAGCTGCAGACTGACTAAAAATGCGGTAGAAAATCTTATAAAGATAGGAGCATTCGACTATACCGGACTTAAACGGAGAGACCTTATTATTATTTTTTATTCACTCAGGATGACCAAACCTCATGGCATAATACGTGCTGGGTCAACTTTAAACCCATACTTGAAGTCCTCCCCTTCCGGCCACCGGGACTTTACTCTTGAAGACAGACTTAAGAGTGAAGCTATAATACTCGGGTTTTGTGTGAGTGCCTTTCCCCTTGATTACTTCGGTAATGAACTTGAAAAATTTAAAATAGTATCAAGCAATATGTTTTCCGGAATTGTAAATGCTGACGGGCCTGCTTTTTCAGGGAATATCTTTATTGCCGGTATCATTATAAACAGGAGAATAGAAAAGACCAGGAATAGTAAAAGAATGCTTTTCTGCACTATTGAAGACAGCGATGGAATGTTTGAATCAGTATTTTTTCCAGAATCCTATATGGAAAACTTAAATATACTGACAGAAAGGACTATTGTTATAATTGAAGGAAAGCTTCATTATAAAGACGGTAATATTACTCTTATAGGTAGTAAAGCCATCGATCCTTTCAGGTTGAAAAAAATAGGTAGTGAGCTTAAAAAGGAAAGCCTGAGACAAAATATCCTGGCAGAGGCTGGATCCGTATGGAAAAGTTAAGAAAAATTATACATGTAGATATGGATGCATTCTTTGCCCAGATAGAGCAAAGGGACCACCCGCCTTACAAAAATAAACCTCTCATTGTCGGCGGACCTCTCAATAGAGGAGTCGTATCTACCGCATCTTATGAAGCCAGAAAATATGGAATTCATTCCGGAATGCCTTTATCAAGAGCCAGGAGACAGTGCCCCGGAGGAATATATATTCCGGTAAACATGGAAAAATACCTCAGGGAATCTGCAGTCATCAGGAAAATTTTTTCTGAATTCACTCCCCTTGTTGAGGTCATTGGTTCTGATGAAGGCTTTCTTGATGTAACAGGTTGTGAAAAACTTTTTGGGGATGCCCTGGAGATAGCAAAGAAAGTAAAAGGTAAAATATATGAGGACACTAACCTTACCTCATCTGCAGGGATAGGTCCAAATAAATTCTTTGCAAAACTGGCTTCAAATATGGGAAAGCCCAATGGCCTGACAGTGCTTGATAATAAACCTGAAATAATAGAGAAGATCAAACTCCTTCCTGTTTCTTATATCTGGGGTGTCGGACATATAACAAAAAAAGAGCTTAATGCCATTGGAATAGATACCATAGGAGATCTTGCTGATTCACCCACTGAACTCATAAAAGCACGATTTGGTGAACTGGGAAAAGTTATCCATGATATGGCTAATGGAATAGACGATAGAGAAGTTATCCCCAACCGTGAGGTAAAATCAATAGGAAGAGAGGTGACCTACCGTAAAGATATAGATGATTTTTCCATCCTTAGATCAACACTTCTTCTCCTGTCCCAGAAAATAGCCAGAAATATGCGCCTAAAAGGTTATAAAGGAAAGATCGTGACCTTGAAGGTCAGGTTCTCTGACTTTAAGACTATAAGCAGGAGAATAACACTAAAACAATATACTTATGGAATATTCGATATTCAAAAATCTGCAATATCGATTCTTAAAAATGTTGATCTCGAACGTAAAAAAATAAGACTCATTGGTGTTTCGATCAGCGGTCTGGTCGAAAATTTTATGCTTGATACCCTTATACCTTCAAACCGCTCAAAAGATGAGAGTCTCACCGAAGCAATTGATACTATAGCAAATAAATTTGGAGAAAATAAGCTTACCCTTGCCAAGATAATTAAAAAAGACGATATTTTTGATTAGTTTTTATTAGTTTTATCAAAAAATTCTTTAAGGATCCCGGCTACATATCTTATCTTTTCATCGTCTATCCAGTAATGTGTGACAAATCTTAATTCTCCGTCATGATAAGGATGTATTTTTATCATATTATTAAATAAATATTTGATCATCTTATCCTGGTCGAATTCACAGTTAACTATTTTACAAAATACCATATTTATATCAAGGCGGTCCCTGTCAACTTCAAAATAACCTGTTTCCTCAATACAGTCGGCCAGGTAGGCTGCTGAGTCATGATCGACTTTTAGCCGTTTTACCATATTTTCCAGGGATATTATGCCGGGTGCTGCAAGATATCCTGCCTGTCTCATTCCGCCACCCATCATCTTCCTGTTCTTTTTAGCTTTTTCTATAAACTCTTTTTTCCCTGCAAGGATCGATCCGACAGGGGAACATAATCCCTTGGAAAGACATATCATCACAGAATCACAATATTTTGTGATCGAAGCCGGTTCCACTTCAAGCCTTATTGCAGCATTGAATATCCTGGCCCCATCAAGATGCATCGGAACTCCCATATTTTTTGAAAAAGAGTATACATCCTTTATATTTGAAACAGGCACTACCTTGCCATTTAAATGTGCATTTTCACTACATATCAATCCTGTCCTGGGAAAATGAATATCATCCGGCCGGAATTTTTTTTCAAGTTCCCCTATATTGATCTTACCATTATCAGAACTGAGTAATCTAAGACCGACTGCAGAAATAACCTGCGGAGCTCCTACCTCATAAAGGACTATATGATTGTCCTCAGGAATCATAACTTCATCGCCTCTAGACGTATGTGTCAGGATTGCAAGCTGGTTTCCAAAAGTTCCTGATGGTATGAATAAAGCATCGTCCTTACCCAATAGTTTTGCAGCTGTTTTTTGAAGTTTGTTGACAGTGGGGTCGTCACCATATACATCATCACCTATATCTGCATCTATCATTGATCTTAGCATTATAGGTGTAGGTTCAGTAACGGTATCACTTCTGAGATCAATAAATTCCATTGATTATCTTCATTTATTTAATAGTATTTCAAATCTATCTTTTTTGGCTTTACATACTGGACAAACAGCTGGAGGATTATCCCTTGCACATAAATAACCGCATACTTTGCATCTCCAGATAGGATATTTCAAATCGATATTTCCAATCTTGTTTTTATTGTCAATTTTTTCCTTATCTCTATTAGATCTACGGTCAGGAATTGGTAATACTTTTTTCTTTCCTGATTTTATCTCTTCATCAACATATAGTGCGCAATAACATGCACCATACTGGTCCAGATCAATATCTCTATAATCACACGGACAAATAATATCAATATCTTCCTTCTTATTACCTGAGGCCAACCTGCAGGGGCATGCATCATATCCATACCTTTCAATATTCACCAGGATTCCCCTTATAAGGCTTTTTGTAAAAGAGATGTCGGGATTAAGATCATAACCTGATGAAATAGCATCCTTATTGATCTTATTAAAATATAAATCAATATCCTTTTCGTTTATTTGCCTGACTCCCATTATTCAAATTTCTCCCTTATTTTATCCTCATCAAAACCGACAATAGAATCCCTTTCATTTATAACCATTGTAGGAAAGCTTACAGCGGGATTAAATTTCTTGATCTCCTCAGTAAGTTCCTTCTGACCGTCACCGATTACCAGGTCAACGTCTACATAATAATAATCGATACCTAATTCATTAAGAAGGTCCTTCGTTTTTCTACACCACTGGCATGTACTTAGTGCATAAAGGATCACATCACCTTTTTTAGTCCCGGACTCATGTTTTTTTTCGACAGTCATCTAATATCCTTACTCTGAGATAATAATATAGCTAAAATCAGCATAATTAATATTCATCTATAAATCAAATATATTTTAAATGATATTATCTGTGTATATCATATATTATTATTTAGTAAAATTATTTAATAATTTCGATTATAATCTACTATATACAATTATAGATTTGAGAGATGATGAAAGACATAATAATAGAAGTATCCGGGAAAAAAATAAAAGGAGAATTAAACAATTCCCACACTGCTAAAAAAATATATGCTGCCCTCCCTTTAGAGTCAAAAATTAATAGATGGGGCGATGAGATCTATTTTGATATACCGATTGAATCAGAAATAGAAAATGGAATAGAATTTCTCGATGAAGGCTCTCTTGCTTATTGGCCCCCAGGGAATGCTTTTTGTATTTTTTTTGGTCTGACTCCGGCAAGTACAGATAACAGGCCCCGTGCAGCCGGTCCCGTTAATCTTGTTGGTAATATTAAGGATAAGGATGACCTGGTGATCCTTAAATCATTTTCAAGTGGTCAAAATATCAAAATTTCCAGGAAATAATAATACCTATATTTAAAAATGCCTGAAAATACAAGTAAATTTACAAATATAGCTCTATGTCAGATGAATGTCACTACAGACAAGAGTTTGAACCTCAAAAAAGCTGAATCCATGATCAGGAAAACCTTTCTGGATAATGGTTCAGATATTGTAGTGCTTCCAGAAATGTTTAATTGTCCATATGACTATAATTATTTTTCCAGATTTTCAGAGACTTATCAGGGTGAGACTACCGCTAT
>JAZFRP010000148.1:0-3080 GCA_036445715.1 Candidatus Humimicrobiaceae bacterium
ATACTCGGAAGTGCGGCTGGTTTTTTATAATACTCTACTCTTGCGGTAACAATATCTATGTGTTGCCCGTTTTTAAGCACAAGGACAGAGGTCCCGAATTTCTGGTGAGTTTCCAGTTTGGCATCTAACCTGTCAGCCAGTTTCTGTCCAAACTGTATTCCGTCGCCCTCCACCACAATATCAATATCATAATTTGGGATACCCAGGAGTGCGTCTCTTACGATCCCTCCTACAAGATATGTATTTGCTTTAAATGACTTTGAAATGCTGGATACAGCTTTCAGTATACCTTTTACATCTGTTGGAAAGAATTCAGTTATTTGTTCATAATTCCTACCATGCAGATATCTTAATACATCTTTCCTGGTGATTATCCCCACTATTTTCCTTTTCACGACAATGGGGACTCTTCCGATACCATTTTCGATCATTAAATCCTGGATCTTGTTAATACTGGTTCCGGGACTTGCTTTCACCATATTGTGGGATTTAAATCCTTTTACAGGAGCATGGGAAAGGCCGTGTTTTATGGCCTTATCGACATCTTTCCTTGTTATGATCCCGGCAAGCAATCCGGTTTCTCCTATTATGGGAATACCTGAGTGGCCAAATTTTTTAAGTATCCTGTCTACCTGTTTTATGCTGTGATCCTGGGATATGGTTCTTACCGGATAAGACATTATATCTCTTGCCAGGAGTGGTTTTTCAATATTTTTCCTGAGGGAATCTATGATTTTTTTTTCGATCTCTTCAAAAGCCGAAGCACTTAATACGGCAGACGCTGCCTGGGGATGGCCTCCCCCGCCGAGTGCACCCAGCACCCTTGATACATCCACACTCCTATCATCATTTCTGGCTACTACATATACTTTCCCCTTCATCCTGGCCCAACATATGACTATGCTTACCTCTTCTATCTGTGAAAGTTTCCGGGTGAGCACTGAAAGACCCTCAATATAGTGGGGCATGTCTACCCATGACATCAATACCTCTTTTTCATTTACTTTTATTTTTTTTGAGTTAATGATCAGTTTTTCTAAAAGTCCATGCTGGTCCGGGGAAAGGGACAGATTTAAAAACTTAAGCGCTATAAAAAGATCAGCCTTATTTTTAATTAAATATGCTGCAGCTTCCAGGTCACTTGCAGAAGTGGAAGGATAAGTAAAAGAACCGGTATCTTCATATATCCCTATTAAAAAAAGTGTTGCTTCCAGAGGTGTTATTGCCACCCCTTTTTTATGAATATATTTTACCAGGATTGAGGTAGATGCCCCAATATCCTCCGAGTGATCTGTTTTTACCTTGAGGTCCTTTCCGGTTTTTAAATGGTGGTCATAGATGATCACTTCTACTCCGGGATCCTCAAATACCTGCTGCGCCGGACCTATTCTCGCCTTAAGCCTAGTATCTATCATTATCAGCTTTTTTACTTCTTTAAAATCCAGGTCTCCTGCCTCGACCAGCAAAGGAAGTTCATCCTCGTAAAGGGAAATAAATTTACGGACATTTGAGTTTATGGCAGTAGGAAGGACTATGGATGCTTCAGGAAATAGCTTTTTTGCGGCAACCATGCCAGCAAAAGAATCAAAGTCAGCACTTAGATGGGTAACGATTATTTCCATAAACAGTGGTAATTTTATAGTATATTAAAATAATGCTTTGAAAATTATAATAAAAATATTTATATATCAAAAAATTGTGTTTAAAAATATTTTTCATAGCTTATGATCTCAGTAAGTGGTTTCCTTCCCCTGACTGATCCTTCCCCTGCAGGATAGCCGAGCGGAGTAAGGGCCACTACTTTTACTTCATCAGGAACACCTAATATATCCTTGACCAGTTGTTCCTTGAATGCCCCGATCCAACAGGTCCCCAATCCTTTTTCGGTAGCTGCCAGAATAAGATGCTCAAGGGCGATCGCAATATCTATCGGATAGCTGTTCATATATCCACCCATGGTCCCATAAGCTTCTTCTTCTTTTGCACAGGCAGCTATTATCACGGGAGCTTCTTCCATAAATGACTGATTATTGCACGCGTTCGCAAGGTCCATTATTACTTTTTTGTTTTTAACAATAACTAGCTTCCAGGGTTGAAGATTTTTTGCAGATGGTGCTTTTCTAAAAGCCTGCAATACGTATTTCAGCTTATCTTCCTCAACCTCCTGGTCTTTATAGGAGCGGATACTCCGTCTTTTCTCAATAAGCTCCATTAATGTAGTAAAACTCTTCATCTGGATTCACCCTCCTTAAAGTAAATTGAAATTACTGATGATTAAAATCTAAACACATCAATATATTAGCACCAGCTATTTTTTTAGTAAAATTATTTTTAGGAAGAATCCTTTTGCATGGCCAATACTCCTAATCTGTAAAGATTAACCAGTCTCGAGGTAATGTCCCCCGGGACTGCTCCTTTTACATTATGAATATCTATTTTTTTTACCGGTAATACCTCTATGACTGAATTAGTCAAAAAGACCTCTTCCGCATTTATGAGATCGCGGTAATGAAGTTTTTTCTCCCTAATTTTGATGTCATTTTCCCTGCAAAGATCGACCACAACACTTCTTGTCACTCCGGGCAATATATTCTGTGAGAGTGAGGGGGTATAGACTGACCTGTTCATTATAATAAATATATTTGTGACCGCACCCTCAAGGACCAGTTTATCAGCCGTAAGGAAAAAAGCCTCATATGCATTCTTTGAGAGAGCTTCGTTTTTTGCATAAAGATTCTCAAAATAATTCATAAGTTTATGGGTATAGACAGGATTCCTGGTCGATATCCTCCTTATTGTAGAGGAAATAATATCCACACCTCTTGAATATAAAGCAGGAGAAGGGACCGTAAGTTTTTTTGTGATTATTATAAGTGAACTATTATTTCTGCCGCTGAAGCTAAAATCACCCAGATGCTCCCCCCTTGTTACCATTATTTTTATATATGCATCACTTTTCAGCAGCCTGTTTTTCTTAAGAGTCTTTTCTACCGCTCCTATTACATGGTCCTTATCAAAGCGGTGATTGAACCTTAATGCCCGCAGACTTGCAAAAAGCCTGTCCAGGTGGCGGGAAAACA
>JAZFRP010000149.1:0-12548 GCA_036445715.1 Candidatus Humimicrobiaceae bacterium
TAATTATCTCTTCAATACTTTCTATATATTTCCTCGCAGCCGGGGGAAGATCTTCATATTTTTTGATATCGGTGATATCTTCCGTCCATCCTTCAAATTCTTCATATACCGGGGTACATTTATGGAGTATAGTCTGGTGGCATGGAAGATTCTTATAGACTTCCTTTTTATATTTATATGCTGTACATATCTTTATTTTCTCAAACCCTGAAAGTACATCGAGCTTAGTAAGTGCTATACTGTCAAGATAATTCAGCATAACAGAGTATTTAAGGACTACGGCATCAAACCAGCCGCATCTTCTAGGTCTTCCCGTAGTGGTCCCGTATTCATAGCCCTTCTCCCTCAGCAGGTCTCCTATGCCCCCTTCGATCTCGGTTGGAAAAGGTCCTGATCCAACTCTGGTAGAATAAGCTTTCGCAATTCCGAGAACTTCATCCAGCCTTCCCGGACCCACTCCTGAACCAGTGCAAACTCCCCCGGCTGTAGTTGAAGAAGATGTCACATATGGATATGTTCCATGGTCAATATCAAGCATGGTAGCCTGAGCCCCTTCAAATAATACACTCTTGTTCTGGTCAAGGAATTCATTTATCAAAAAAGCCGTATCAATAATATATTTGCCTATTCTCTCGGCATAAAGCATATAATCTTCATATATTTCCTCCGGGTCCAGAGGCTGCATACCGTATACTTTCTCTATGATAGCATTCTTCAGGGAGAGCTCTTCCTCCAGTTTTGCTTTAAATATCTTATGGTCCAGAAGGTCCTGTGTCCGGATACCGGACCTGGAAGCTTTATCAGAATAGACCGGCCCTATACCCTTATGGGTCGTACCTATCTTTGATTTTCCGAGACGGTGTTCCCTGGCCTTATCCAGGACTACATGATAAGGCATCACCATGTGTGCCTTGCAGCTTATCCTCAAGTTTTCAATATTGATATTTTTTTTCTTCAGATTATCAAGTTCCTCTATTAATACTGCAGGATTTAAAACTACTCCATCCCCTATAATGCAATTAACTTCAGGATATAGTATTCCTGAGGGGATCAAGTGCAGTTTAAACACATCTTCACCTCTTACAACAGTATGACCGGCATTGTTCCCGCCCTGAAATCTCACGACCATATCCACCTGGCTGGAAAGCAGGTCCACTATTCTTCCCTTTCCTTCATCTCCCCACTGTGATCCTACAATGGCTAAACTAGACATTTCCTTCACCTCGTTTTTCTACCTGATGTGATTTAGCTAAATTTGAAAATAATGCATATTTCTCATTGAATTGCAGTCTTACCTTTCCTGTGGGTCCATTCCTGTGCTTTGCTATTATCAACTCTGCCTTACCCTTTTTCTCTGGATTTTCATCATAATATTCGTCCCTGTAAACAAAAACTACAAGGTCGGCATCCTGCTCTATAGAACCTGATTCCCTCAGGTCCGAAAGCTGTGGTCTTTTATTATCCCGTTTTTCTACTTCTCTTGAAAGCTGCGAGACAGCAATTACTGGTATATCGAGTTCTTTAGCGATACCTTTCAGGTTCTGGGATATTTCAGTTATCTCCTGAACCTTATTACCCCTGTAGTTTGAAGTCGATTGCATCAATTGCAGGTAATCTACTATTATCATCTTTATTCCATATGTAGAAGCCATCATCCTTGCTCTGGACCTGAGATCCATCACAGTAAGGAATGCTGTATCATCTATGTATATTTTACATTCGGAAAGTTTTTCAACAGCCCGGCCTAATTTGGGCCATTCATCATCTTTTAATTTTCCATCTCTTAATCTCTGTAGATCTATCCTTGACAATGCACTCATAAGCCTCTGGGCCAGCTGGTGTTTTGACATCTCAAGAGAAAAAACTCCAATCGGGATCTTTTCCTTAAGTGCAATATTCATTGCCATTCCGAGTACAAGGGAAGTCTTCCCCATGCCGGGTCTGGCTGCAATTATTGTCAGATCGGACTTATGGAAACCGGAAGTATAATGGTCAAGTTCTATGTAGCCGCTAGGTATACCCGAAACATCAGATCCTGCTTCATGAAGCATCTCGATCTCTTCAAAGACTCCAGGTGCTATATCCCCCATAACTGATGCAGAGTTTTTATTATTGCCCTGATTAAGGTCCTGGTAAATAGAGAATATCAGCTCCTGTGCCTTATCGACAGTTGCAGTCAGGTCCTCGGGAACCTCATAGCCCATAGTAGCTATATCAGTAGCAGCATATATCAGTTTTCGTAATACTGAGTGATTTCTTACTATCCTCCCGTAATATTCGGCATTTGCTGCAAGAGGTATATTGCTGATCAGTGAGTGGATAAAAGTTTTTCCACCTACTTCTTCAAGCATACCTTTCTTTTTTAGATGGTCTGCAATCGTAATAGCATCTGCCGGCTCCCCCTTTGCAAAGAGTTCGAGAATAGCATCGAATATCATCTGATTCTGTTTCCTGTAAAAATCATCTGACTTGACTATCTCCAATACCGAGGATGTGGCATCCCTCGATATAAGCATGGCTCCCAGAAGTGACTCTTCAGCCTCAATATTATATGGAGGTATCCGCTGAAGCCTGCTAGTGTCCAGCGGTGATAAGCGGCTATTATTTTTTATTTTATCCTGCATAAGCTAAATAATTTTAGTCTTATTTATCTTTTTTATCAGATTTGCTTTTCTTTGAGTTCTTTTCTTCGTCTTCTTTTACTTCTTCAGCAGGTTCGGCCTCTTTAGACTCTGAAGCATCCGGAGATGCCACATCTTCTTTTATGGCTTCCTGGGTTTTCCCCTTAGCAGCCTCAGCTTCTATATCAGCATCGATCTTTTCCATTTCTTCAGCTTCTGTTACTTCTTTTTCTTTCTGATGAGATTCTATTAGGGCCTTTGACTCATCATCAGGTTCCACTATCACTTTAATGGTCGCTTTTACTTCTTTGTATAATTTAATATCAACATCATATTCACCAAGTTCTTTTATATGCTCCGGAAGGTCTATCTTCTTTCTGTCTATCTCAATTTTCTTGTCTTCCATTATTTTTGCCGCCAGGTCCTTATTGGTAATAGAACCATAAAGTTTGCCCTCTTCACCGGTCTTCACGATAAAGTTTAAAATGATGTCTCCAAGACCTTCAGCTGTCTTGCTTGCTTCCTCAATATTTTTTGACTCAACCTTTATTGCAGCTTTTTTAACAAGTTCCATCTGATTTATATTACCCTTTGTGGCTATAGCAGCTATTTCCTGGGGTATTAGATAATTATTGGCATATCCTGCCTTGACTTCGACTATATCGCCGATATCGCCTAATTTTTCCTGATATTGTTTTAATATTACTTTCAAGTCTTCCTCCCGTATAAATAAAGATTAGTTTTCATAATTTATTTTTTATTTTCTTTTTATTTTCCTGAAATTCGCCCATATATCGATGAGTCCCAATAATGGAAAAACTATAAGTGCAAGAGCAAAAAAGAACCATAAAGATGCAAATATAAGTACTTTCCAGATAATTCCCATCTTGAACCTGGCAAAAATTCCAAAAAGAACCGAGATTCCCAGCAACAGATAAAGAAGGCCGAATATTATTATCAAATTATAGCCTATTATATCCGCAACAGTATTTACTGTTAAAGAGCCTCCGTCTATCGAGCTGCCCATTTCCGGGACCAGGACAAGCACAAGCCCGATTATGATTCCCCAGACATAATACCAGGGAAGATCCCATCTTATAAATGGAACCATCGGTTTAAGCTCTATCTGGTATCTTTTAAATATCTTTACGCTGAAAACATGATTCAGCACACTTACTATCCCAAAAGATGCTACTAATATACCCGGCAGGATCTTTGGGATAAATCTCAGCATACCCTGCGTTTGAGCAATTACTTCACTCATCTGCGACCTGTCAAGTACCATCAGGCTGCTGTATGCATCCACAAAAGAATCATCCATCAAATTGTCCACATATTCATTATATACTCCAAGAGCCTCTGAAAAAAAATTTACCCTGTAAAAAGCAGAGAATAATATGATATACAGCATAATGGCTGCAAAAAATGTAAAGAATACTGCCCCGATCACCTGCCAGTAATCCTTATTATTTTCAACGGCCCATCTATAGATAAAAGCTACCGAAACGATCAGGATAATAGCTACCGGTGCAAGTATATAATTAACCGCCAGTATCACCAGGCATGCTATCGTTGCACATATAATGCCATCCCTTATCCTTCCCATTATCATAAGCAGGACCGAAGGTACCGGCAGTAGTGCTACCCCAAGCAATCCGATCCCCGGTACAAAGAATGAAAATACCAGGGCTAGAAATGTAAACAGGATAAGAAGTCCCAGATTTAATTTCTTTGTTTTTATCCTGTTCAAGTTATCAAAGGACATATAAAAATCTCTATAGACTATCTTTGATAATATGGGATCAAAGCGAGGACCCTGGCCCTCTTTATGGCCATAGCAACCCTGCGTTGATGCTGAACACAATTTCCTGAAGACCTCCTGGGCCTTATCTTTCCTCTATCAGAAATATATCTTTCAAGCATGCCAATATTTTTATAATCAACAATATCTATATTCTCTTTGCAAAAAAAACAATACCTCTTCCTTTGTCTTAGACCGCCAGGGCCCGCATTTTTATCTCTCTCATTCTTCCTATCATTATTTCTATTATTCTTTTTCCTTGCCAACTGTCTTTCTCTCCTTTCCTAAGTATTCAACCTGGATCATTTATTATCTGTATTATTTATTAAAATGGTATGTCTTCATCTGTGAAATCTACTTCTTCCTTTGTACTGCTGGCAGCCGCCACCCCTCCACTGTCCATTTTTGGATTCTTTTCAAGCTTGCATGTAGCAAATTCCAGGCTGGGCCCGATCACGCTGGCTATTATTTTTACAGTTGATCTCTTTTGACCTTCCTTATCTTCCCAACTATCCTGTGAAAGCCTTCCTGATACAACTACACGATCGCCTTTACCCAGGCTCTCAGCACAATTCTCCGCCAGCTTATACCATGCGGTTACATTAAAGAAATCTACTTCGGTCTGCCACTCACCTGATTTTTTATTCTGGATATTACGGTTTACTGCAAGCCCAAAGCTTACTACAGCCGTTCCGCTTGGAGTAAAGCGGAGTTCAGGATCCCTTGTAATATTTCCCAGTATGGTTATATTGTTGACACTAAAAGCCATATAATATCACCCTTTTCTGATCATAATAATTTTGATTATTGCTCACTTTTTACTACCATGTGACGTAAAACAAGATCATTGATCTTATTAATACGGTCAAGCTCAGGAATAATATCACTTGTACCATTGAAATAAATAATGGCATAGAATCCATTATCCTGTTTTTTGATTGGATATGCGAGTTTTTTGACGCCCCATTTATCTATTCTGGCTATCTCGCATTTTTCTTTTTCAAGAAGTGTAGTTAGTTTCGCTATCTCCTGGTCGATCTTTTCTTCTTCCAGTGTGGCCACAAATATAACAGCTAATTCGTACTCTTTCAATCTCGCGATCCTCCTTTGGACTAATTAACAAAATTAGGTTCTACTTATGAAATAGAACAGAAAGATGAAAAATATTCAGTTTTTCAACTTGCATTAACATTAGGGATAGTATAACAAATAAAACTATTAATCAATAATAATCTTACCCTTTTTTTGACCACAAAAATAATATTTTCTATTGACTATTCCTCATATAAACATTCGTGCAGGGATATGGTATCTCAATGCCTTTCTTGTCAAATTTATCCTTTATCCTTTTCCTGAGCTGCCTGGATATATTCCACTGTTCACCCGGTTTTACTTTGCACACCAGCTTAAAAACTATAGCAGAGTCCCCAAGCTCGCTTATTCCATCATCGCCAAGTATCTTAGGTCTTTCAAGGATCATCTTCTTGTATTTTTTATCAACCATTATGTCGTCAAATATCTCCTCAAGGATCTCGACTACCTTACCTGAATCCTCATCATAGTGGACACCTACCTCTACAACCGCCCTTGACCACAGCTGTGTCCTGTTACCGAGCATAGATATCTCCCCATTGGGAATATAATGCACCGTCCCTTCAATATCCCTTATTATCGTGGTCCTTAGATTGAATCTTTCCACCACGCCGGTGGTATTCCCAATAGTCACAACATCGTCTACCTGATACCATTGTTCAAAAAGTATAAAGACTCCGTTTATAAGATCTTTTATTAGATTTTGGGCGCCAAATCCTACAACTATCCCTGCAACTCCGGCACCCGCCAGAAGCGGAGTAACGCTGATACCCAATTGTTCGGCCACTATCAGGGCTGCTGCTATAAAAGCTACCACGATCACCAGGTTTGATATAACGCTACTAAATGTAAGTGTCCGTTTCCTTATAAGCATCCGGTCCTCAGGGATCTTTCTTTCGAAAAATCTTGTCAATCTTCTCCTGATGATGCTGACAATGATGACAAGGACCACAAGAGCCCCTATGATTATTACGATATCAACCCAGTTATCTAAAAAATTCTGTATAAAACCCCCACTTGCTATACTTCCACTCTCTGTACTTTCTTCCATTTTAAACCTCCATTTATTTATTTTTCATTATTCCTTAAACTGCTGTATATTTTTATAACTTTATCCTCAGTATCATCATATACCGGTTTTAAATGTCCTGTATAATTTATTGCTGATATATATGGATACCCCTTATCGATTACTGCAATATTTATTGCCCCCTGCCTTTGTATTATCGATTTCCAACGTGCCAGGGGGATCTGCAGCCAATATACTAAAAGTGACAGTATCACACCTCCGTGTGCGACTACTGCGACACTTGTACCATCAATGTTTTCAGAAACGATCCTATTGATCTCTGTTGTCGTCCTTTCAGTTGTTTCCTTGAAATTCTCACCGCCGGTGGGTCTATTATTATATGGATCCTCAAGCCAGTTTTGGTAATCCTTGTGATATTTCTCATTTATCTCATGAAATTTCAGGCCTTCCCACTCGCCAAAACTCATTTCCTTCAGGTCATCCCTGACTTCTATATCTAGATCCCTCCTGCCTCTTATTTTCTCTGCCGTAAAAAGAGTACGTTTTAAGGGACTGGAATAAATATTTGCAAACTCTACCCTGGAAAGGTACTTTGCCGCCAGCTTTGCCTGTTTAATACCGACCTGGTTCAGTTCTATATCGTGATCCCCCTGATATCTTCCCTCTTCATTCCATCTGGTCTGCCCATGTCTTATTAAAAATAATTTTACTCCCACTTATGGCCCGTCTTTCTATGATCTTTAATTTCTCATCTTAATCATGCTTTTGAAAAAATCCGCCCGGCTTTGCCAACTTTAAAAATACAGATATCCGGGAATTGTATAAAAAGTGATAAATTTTAAAATAATGATACCATCTAGCGGATAAATTTTGTAGAATTACATAGATACCAGTTCTTAGGAGCTTGTCCGAGAATTGGTCTCAGGCTTGCAGTCTGATATTTTTATACAGATCAAGGTCTGAGGAAGAAGCGATATGTAGTATCGGTGATGACAAAAAACGAAGATATGTATAAAAATAACGATTGCCCGAAGGGTTGGACAATAATACAGCAATCTGCTTCGTTAAATCTCCTACGCAATGTACTACATTGCGTAGATCGGTTTGCCTTGTATCTTACTATCTTATTGTCCAACAAGCCAAGATCCAATTTTCGGACAGGCTCCTGAAGGGTCTGTTTTTCTGTAATGGTGATTTTTGCCGGAGAGAAGGACTATATGAAAAAGCTTGCAATCATATGCCTTATCGCTATATTCGCACTTGTTTCTACTATCATTTTTTCTTCCTGCATGAAGACAGTCACATTGTATTTTGCCTCCCTTGAAGATGACCGGGCATATCTCGTAAAAGAAACGAGGGAAGTAAGAAAAACCGGGGAAAGTATTTATAAGACCCTGATCGAGGAATTAATAAAAGGTCCCACATCTCAAGATCTTTACCCTACCATTCCTTCCGACTCTATGGTTAATTCAGTGAAATTGTCTGGTGACCTGGCAATAGTAGACTTCAATCTCCGCATAATCACAAATTATGAAGATATTCCTCACAGCTCGACTACTGAGGCCCTGGTTATTTATTCAATTGTAAATACACTTACGGAATTTGAAGAGATCAAGATGGTAAAAATAACCATAGAAGGTAAAGACAGCGGTGAAGTCGACGGCATATTTATAGAGGATTTCTGGGGACATATAGGCATTTATGAAAATTTTTATAGGAATACAGAAATAATAAAGGACAATGGATAAAGCTTTCAATTTTGATGAACAATTCCGGCTATCCCTGAGCAGTACAAAGAATACAAAAAATATAGGATGGCTGTGTACATATACACCTGAGGAGCTGATAATAGCCGCAGGCTTTAACCCTGTCAGGATCCTTGGCAGTAAAAGACTTAATAGATCAGAAAGCTATTTTCCGATAAATTTCTGCCCTTATCTTAAATCAAGCTGGGAAGCTCTCCTTGATGCAGGAGATACTCTCTCTGCAGTGATATTTACAAATTCATGTGATGGAATGCGGCGCCTCTACGATACCGCCGAACATTACCTAAAAGACATACCGGTCCATATGCTTGATGTCCCCAGAAATACAGACGTCCGCTCTAAAGACTTTTTTACTTTAAATCTTGAGGACCTTAAAGTATTCCTTGAAAGTCTTTCAGGAAATAAAATAGAAAATGATAAAATAGCCAGAGCAATAAAGCTCATGAACCGGAAAAGAACACTGCTTGCAGATTTTAGTGAATTATTCTTTAAAGGCCATACAGATATAAATATATCTGACTATTACAAAATAATGGAACTATCAACTTTATCACGGACTGGTGATTTCATTCCTGAGTTTGAAAAACTTGTAGATTCACTTGATCAGGAGAAAAACAATAGATCCGGTCCTTCCAGAAAAGTGAAGGCATCAAAAGATAATAATATTCCTAAAGTGATGATAATCGGTAATCTGATCACAGAGGAGAAGCTCTGGGACATGCTCTCATCAATTGACCTGAGGCTTGTATCAGACGACCTGTGTATTTCAAACAGGTATTACACCATGCTTGTAGCTAATGGATCTAATGGATCACCCGACCGGCCCGGTGATGGGAGCAAGCAGAAGAAAGATACGCTTCTCAGGGCACTTTCTGAAAGATATCTCAGCAAGCCTCATTGTATGAGGATGGCCGATATGGGGGCCAAGGTAAAAGAAATTATGGGAAAAGTAAAAAAAGATGATGTCCGGGGGGTTATTTTTATAAGCCTTAAATTCTGTGACACCATGCTTTACTCTTTTCCGCTTATAAAGCAGGCTCTCAGTAAACTGAAGATACCGGTGCTTTATCTTGAAATAGAATATAGTAATTTTTCTGCGGGCCAGGTCAAGACCCGCACCCAGGCTTTCCTGGAAATGCTATAAATCATTGGATATATTATGGGAGTAAAAGAAAAAGTTAAGACTAATATACAGAGGAATCTAAATCAGCAGTATATTAAAAGACTTCTGGGGATAATTGCAAGGAAACCGGTACTATATGCATACAGCCGTACTTCCCCGTCTGCTACATATAAATACCTGAATACAATTTCAATCAAAAGCATGCAGGACGCCTATAATGGCAAACAAGCTGTCGGTTTCGGTTCCCTCTTTCTGCCTTATGAGTTTTTTCATGGTATTGGCGCCACACCTTTTCTTCCGGAAGTGATGGCCGGTTTTACCGCAAGTCTCGGACTGGCTGACCGGACTCTTGAAAAAGCAGCTTCAAGCTGGTATTCACAGGACCTGTGCACATTTCACCGGAGCGCTTCCGGAGCAGTTGAGATGGACATTTTCCCAAGGCCTTCATTTATTATCACCTCAAACCTTGCCTGTGATGCTGCACAGAAATCTTTTTACCATTATGGAAGGATCTATGATATAGAGAAGCAGTATTATCTATTAGATGTGCCCTATGAGAATAATCCCAAAGCTGTCAGCTATCTTGCAGATCAATTAAAAGAAATAGCAGGAAATATTATTAAGAATACGGGTCTCCGGGAAGACATGTCCAGGCTATCTGAAACGATTATGATTTCAAATGAATTCAGGAAATGGGCGCTAAAAGTAAATGCCCTCAGGAGAAAACTCCTGGACTATCCTTCATACTATAATGGTCTAAGTTTTATCCTGCCCTTTCACGGCCTGGCAGGTACCAGGGAGACTGTTGCACTTTATAAACTGATGCATGCAGAACTTAAAGATATTCTTAAAGCCCAGCAGAGCCAATCTGCTGAAAAAAGATCCATCCCCAAAAGGATACTGTGGCTGCATCTAAAACCTTATTATAATAATGATATTTTCGAGATCATGGAGCAGTCAAACTGCAGTGTAGCATTTGAAGAAATAAATAATGTCTACTGGCCTGAACTTGATCCCGCCAAACCTTATGAAAGTATGGCTAAAAAAATGCTGTCTCATCCTCTTACAGGGAAAATTGACAATAGGTTAAAAGCATTGAAGCAGATGGCATCGGATTATGATATTGACGGGGCCGTGCTGTTTTCACATTGGGGATGCAGGCAGAGCAATGGTGGCGCAAGGATAATAAAAGATTTTTTCGCGAAAAAAGGAATACCACTCCTTGTGCTTGATGGTGATTGTGTTGACCGGAGCAATTCTTCTGCCGGACAGATAAAGACAAGACTCCAGGGTTATATGGAAATCCTTGATTCAAAATAATTATAATTTTAATTAATCCATATACTAGAAGGAAGGGCTCAATATGTACACTTGCGGGATAGACATCGGTTCGGTATCTACGGAGGTTGTAATCCTTGAAAATAATAATGGAGAAGCCAATGGAAAGATACTCTCCTATATCATCTCCCCTACAGGAGCCAATAGCAAGATCGCAGCTGAAAAAGCCCTGACTGAAGCCTGTAATTCTTCAGGCATTGACAGGGAAAGCATAGGACCCATAGTGGCAACCGGATATGGAAGGATAAATGTACCTTTTGCAGATAAAAACATAACCGAGATCAGCTGCCATGCCCGCGGAGCAATATCTACCTTCCCGGATACCAGGACTGTCATAGATATAGGCGGCCAGGATAGCAAGGTCATCAAGCTTGAAGATGGTAATCCTATAGATTTTTTAATGAATGATAAATGCGCAGCCGGGACTGGCAGATTCCTGGAAGTAATGGCAAGAGCTCTTGAGATCGAACTGGATAGTTTTACCGATATCTTCCTTTCAACTGATGAGCATGTCGATATTTCCTCTACATGCACGGTGTTTGCAGAATCTGAAATAGTGTCCCTTATAGGCCAGGGCATAGACAGGAACAAGATAATCCGCGGACTTATTTATTCTATAGTCTCCAAGATGACTTCCATGGTCGAAAGGATAGGCCTGGAGGAACCTGTGTGCATGACAGGAGGAGTTGCAAAAAATCTGGGAGTGGTAAAAGCCCTTGAAGAAAAGCTGGGGGTCAAGATAAAAATACCCGATGAGCCACAGATCACAGGTGCATTAGGGGCTGCATACCTTGCTCAAAAGATATGATCGCTTCGGCTGCTTATTTATTTACAAGAAATTATTCTGGATCACTGGAACACAAGAGTACCCGTTATTACCATAATCCAGTCTAATGGATTCAAAGTAAATTCAGATATCCGCATCTGAGATTAATCTATTAAATGAAATTTCAATATCCAGTTCCTCTGACCAGTAAGTCATATATTCAATATCTAAATTACCATATTGAAGCTCAAAAACACTTAGAGCATCATTGTACTGTTTCACGCTTTCCCCTGATAATTTCGACCATACTAATTTTTGTAGGATCGTATCTTCCGGAGTAGAAATATAAGTTTGAAAACCAAATATTTTTATTTTTTGTCTTCTTGAGAATCTCGATTTATCAAACTTACTATCTGTTAAAACCCAGAAGTCAATTTTATCCCCTTCATTTATATCCAATACATTGAATTGACTATTATTTTTGATAGCTTCTTCAATAGATTCTCTATTTATATAATAGTTATTTTGTGGAAATATTCTGATAATTTCAGGTATATTATCACTTGTAATTGATATTATTATATCAATATCATGAGTCGAGCGGGGATTTCCCTGGAAACTTGAAACTAAGGAACCAGTCAACATATATGGAATTTGTTCACTATCTAATGATTTTATTGTTTTTTCTAATAATTCAAGTTGTGACATTTACCGATTTGCTTCAGGTATATTTTTTTTAGTTCTTTATCTGAAAGCTCAGGAAATCTATTTTTTAATCCAGTAAGGAAAAGTTTTTTTGTAAGTTCATTCAATTCAAAGCTTTTTCTAAGCCTGTCCTCAGGCGATATTTTCCTCATTATTTTTATATATTCTTTATGATCAGGATTAATTGTTTTCATAAAATTATTCTATCATAATTTACCAGTATTATCAGAATGAAAAAGCATAAAAAATCTTAGTGTTGAGGCTGTAAATACATAAAGAATATTAGGGAAAATATTTTAACATCGA